>CAZVFM010000049.1:0-7542 GCA_964626095.1 uncultured Roseivirgaceae bacterium
ATGGTTCTGGCATCAACCCCAAAAACAGCGCTGCCAAAAGATCTTGCCAACATGTTATACTTGTTTTTCGATCAAAAGAATTAAGATATGAATAATCTTAATATGTATTTCCTGAATACGGTCAGCATACCCCATGTGTGGCACACGTATTTCTATATCAGCCATGGGACCAAGCTTACCTCCATCTTTTCCTGTAAGGGCAATCACCTTCATTTGCATTTGTTTTGCTGCTTCAACAGCTTTCAACACATTCGCAGAATTTCCGCTTGTGCTGATAGCAAAAAGCACATCACCCGGTTGGCCCAGTGCTTCTACGTACCTGGAAAAAATAAATTCAAAACCATAATCGTTACCAACACAAGAGATATGACTGGGATCTGAAATGGCAATGGCCGGAATAGCCTTTCTGTTTTCACGGTAGCGCCCTGTAAGTTCTTCAGCAAAATGCATGGCATCGCAATGCGAACCCCCGTTACCGCAGGAAATAACCTTGCCCCCGTTTTTAACAGTGGCTGCAATCAGGCTTGCGGCAGATGAGATTTGAAGTATATGCTTTTCTTCTGAAATAAAAGATTGAAGCAAAGCAGCAGCCTCTTCCAATTCATTTTTAATGATGCTGCTGTATTCGCTCATATCAGGATGGTTCTGAATTCCCAGCCTCCCCTGTTGGTGTTGACTGACGGGCTGCTTCTGAAGTATCGAAAAGTTTTGCTTTGAGAATATTTACTTCCTGTTGAATTTTATTCTTCTCTGATTCAACACTTCTCATGCTAATTAATGTCCAGAAAAAATCAATACCCACTAGCACAAGACCAAGAAAAGCACCATACTTAAACAGATGTAGGCTACCCTGCATTTTAATAAGGTATTCGAAATTTTCTTTATTATTATCCACCTGCAACGTAAATAGAAAAACGGCCACGTGGAAAATCAGAAATATAAGATAGAAAATTAGTCTGTATTTTTTCATGATATCAGTTTGAAGCAGCAATATAGGATTTTCCTCTTAGTGAATTTAATCAATATTTCTCTAAATATCACTTCGCTTTTTGAAATTCGCTAAGCTTTTGATAGAGTCCGGCCTTTTGTAACAGCTGCTGATGCTTCCCTCTCTCCACAATTTCGCCCTGCTGAATTACAATAATTTCATCGGCATGTTGTACAGTGCTTAGCCTATGCGCAATTACAATAGAGGTGCGATTTTCCATCAGCTTTGTCAAGGCCTCTTGTACCAATTTCTCTGATTCAGAATCGAGCGCAGAGGTGGCTTCATCTAAAATCAAAATTGGTGGGTTCTTTAATACCGCCCGGGCTATACTTATACGCTGACGCTGACCACCAGAAAGCTTGCTGCCCCTTTCGCCAATCAAGGTTTGGTAGCCCTGTTCAGTTTCCATAATGAAGTTGTGAGCATTGGCTATTTTAGCCGCCCTTATCACTTGTTCATCAGTTGCCGACTCAATACCAAATGCAATATTGTTAAAGATGGTATCATTGAATAGAATAGATTCTTGTGTTACAATTCCCATAAATGAGCGCAGGGAATCTACTTCATAGTCTTGTAGAGGAACACCATCAAGCGAAAGCACTCCGCCCGTTGGATCATAAAATCGGGGCACTAAATCAGCCAAGGTAGATTTTCCTCCACCTGAAGGACCTACCAAAGCAATGGTTTGGCCTTTACCAATTTTTAAATTGATGTTTCGAAGCACATTGTCTTTGCCGTAAGCAAAATCAACATTCTTAAATTCTATGCAATCATTAAAGGCACTAAGCTTAATAGCATTGGGTTTATTTATAATTGCAGGCTTCGTGTCAATAATCTCAAAAATTCTTCTTGCCGAGGCAAGTCCTTTTTGTAAACCGGTTATTCCATTGGAAAAAGATTTGGCCGGTTGAATAATCTGGGCAAAGATGGCTAGATAAGAAATAAATTCAGCAGCAGAGAGTGATGACTCGTCATTCAACACCAGGTTACCCCCATAAAACAAAATGATGGCAACAATAACAATCGCTAGAAACTCAGCCAGCGGAGAAGACAATTCATTTTTCTTCGCAATAGAATAATTTACTTTTCTGTGATAGCTGGCTTCACTTTCGGCCTTTCTCAATATATAGTTTCTTGCATTAAAAGCTTTTACAACCCGCATACCTCCAAGGGTTTCATCGAGCATGCTTACCAGCCTGCCTAAAGATTCCTGACTTTGTTTGGCTTTCTTTTTTAGTCGCTTAATGATTTCTGCCAATATAATTCCTGTTACAGGAAGTACTATAATAGTAAAAATGGTGAGTTTGGCAGATAGGATAAATAATGAAATAAAATAAACGATAATTGTGATTGGCTCTTTCATTACAGCCTTTAAAGAATTCACTACAGTTGTCTCTACCTCCTGCACATCGTTGGTAATACGCGAAATCAAATCACCTTTGCGTTCATTATTAAAAAACCCAATATGAAGTGCTGTAATTTTTGTAAACATATCCATGCGGATGTTCTTCACTACATCAACCCTTAATCTGGAGGCCACCATACGCTCAAGGTACCTGAACACATTTGCCAGCAATACTGAACTCAATATGAGGCCACAAACAAATAACAATGCGGCCGACTGACCTTGCTCGGTTATCACCTTCATGAAGTGGTACTCAAAAAGTGTTAGTATATACTCTAAGCTTAAAGAAAATTCCGGCTGCTGAATAATTTTTGAGGTCTCTTCTATTTGATTGAAAAGAATATTCAGCAAGGGTATCAACAGCAAAATATTGAAGACACCAAAAATTACCCCAAGAAAAGAATAACTGAAAAACTTAACTACATTTGAAATGAAGTTATTGGCATACCTGAATACCCTTAAATATGTTTCCATTTTAAAAATCGTAGGAACGTTGCGCGATGTTCCACCGCAAAGCTACAGAACTTATGTTGGTTTTATTGTTATATGCCGGTGCATCACTAACACTATTGCGCAGGATGTAACGCAGATCAAAAAACATGTTATGCTTTAATTGATAGGAGGCAGTAATATCAAACATTTGAATGTCATTACGAACACCCTGCGCAATGGTATTTCCAAAAACACTTTGTCTTGTTCTGCCTTCTTTTAGAATATTACTTCCCCAGTTTATTCCCGGCTCATCTCTTCCAATTTGAATTACAAAAGCTTTGGCCAAAATATTTAGTCTTGGTATAGGTTGATAACGCATTATGCCTATAAATTCATAAAAGTTTGCACCCAGGGGATGTGTAAGTGGTTGTCTGAAATGACTAAAGTTTGCTAAGCCAACCGTATGCGTGTAAGTATAAGGTCGTACAATGTTAACCTCCGTTTGCAAATCTAAATTTGAAATACCCAACACATCAACTGCTTTTATTCCGGCCTGGTATGCAAACTTGTTTGCCCACCATCCGTTTCGCTCCAAGGCATTTTCTAAAACAAACTCATCAATCACCCATTGTCCGTAAAATGAAAATCCTTTGGCAAAATTCCATTTCAAATCCAGGCCGAGCATAATATTATCTGCACTACCGTTTTGATGCTCAACTGCTCGATAAAAAATAATTGGATTCAAATAACCAAACTCAAACGCACTGGCCACCGAATCTCTTGGACTAAAAACTACAGACTCAAAAACTCCAATATTTAATTTCTTACCAATGTTAAAACTCAAATGGTGAAGGGCTAAATATTTTTCAGGATAACGCTCTTTGCCTCTTGCAATAGAACCTGAACGATTGGAAAGCGCATCCGCTACGTGTTGATAAATCATCCACCGGTAATTCAGTTTCCAAAGTTTAACATCGGCTTTTACAAAAAATGCAGGTGGTGCAAAATCAGAATGAATCAATGATCGATGGCCGTTACCAGTGAAAAACCGGTCGTGGCCTAATTGAAAATTTATACTCTTTGAAGGATCAAAAGTGATGTAGCCTCTGGCTTGTAAAAAATCAACCCCATCGCCTTTAAACCGTTTCCACAAACCCTCACCAGGTACCACCATATTTAAACCTGCCGCGTTTTCGGCATAATACTCTGTATAGAAAGGCAATCTTGCCTGGTTCTCTGATAAAAACGAATAGAACCCTACTTTGCCATCAATACTACCGCGCAATTCTATGCCCCGTGTATTAAAGTATAGCGGATCTTCCCGCAGGTCATCATTACCATACCCAAAATAAATTACCGGGTTTACGTGTAAGTCGAATTCCTGATTATTAAAATGGTAAAAATCAGATTTGACCTTATAGAAATGTTTGAAAACTGGTTTTTGACTTTCATTACCTTCCTTTCCGGCCCATTCCCAACTGTCGTTCCTTATGTATTGTCTATTAAATTTATCTGCCGAAGAACTAAAAAGACCATCTATCTCCATAGAATCAAGCATTTGTATAACCGCCTTGCGTTTGTACGGCTTAACTGATGTAAATACCTGTGGGTAGATTTTCCCTGCTTTTATCTCATAACGGTCTATCCAGTGATGATAATCGGCATTGGTGGATAGGTACGCACTCTGTGCCCGAGACTGAAGACAGCAGGCTGCAAAAATCAAAAGCAGAAAAAATTTCCTGGATAGCACCATAAAAGCCCCAAAATTAAGAAAAAGCACAAGCTCCTAAGATTTTTGAAAGAGGTTTTGCAGATCGGCTCGCTTTCCCTATTTTTGTGCCTCTTTTGAAGATTTTAAGACAAAGACATGAAGAAAGACATACATCCTGAATACAATGAGGTGGTTTTTTGGGACACATCAAGTGACTCTAAATTCCTGACTAAATCTACCATGAAGCCTAAAGAAACCATTAAATGGGAAGATGGTAAGGAATATCCAGTAATTAAGGTGGAAGTTAGCTCGGCCTCGCATCCATTCTTTACCGGTAAGAAGCTATTTGTTGATACAGCCGGAAGGGTGGAGAAATTCAACAAGAAATACGCTAAGAAGTAAGATTTTTATTTCCAATCTGCTTGCAAAAACCTCCTGTTATGGGAGGTTTTTTATTTGTATTCACTTGCAAATAACTTTCTTTTCGATGCCATGCGCTTAAATTTGCTGCATGACCTGCATACTTTTTGATGATCGCCTGCTTAGGCAACATTTACTTCCACTCACCTACACCCGGCCCATTAGCGAAATAAGGGTGGGCATTTTAACCATCAGGGAGAAATGGGAAAAAGTACTGCATGAAAAAACCGGCTATCTCACTGCCGAATACCTGCAACCTAAGTATGCGTTCCTCAAATCAAACGATTATCTATTCATTAACGCTTCAGTTTGCCCCAGCGATGAATTAGTAGAAAGAATAAAAAACATTAAGCAAGGTGAAGGCTTGGTACAAAATGATTATTTGCTCGCTGCACGACACAATGAGCCAGGCATACCCATGCGCGAAAACATGGTCTGTAGTAATTATAGCGGAGAGCTTTGCATAATTGACAGGGTATGGAAAATATTTAAAGAAAATGCTTCTCAGTTGAAGCTTGACTTCAAACTGATAACAGAAGGACGCAAGTCAGCAGAGATCACTGATAAGCATACCGTAACCTATGCCCCTGAAAATATTTTTCTTGAGGAGGGTGTGAATATCAAAGCATCCGTACTTAACGCTGAAGAAGGACCTATTTATCTTGGAAAAAATAGTGTTGTTCAGGAAGGCGCCCTAATTAAAGGTCCGTTTGCGTTATGTGAAGAATCTCATGTAAACATGGGCGCTAAGATAAGAGGAGATTCAACCATTGGTCCCCATTCAAAAGTAGGTGGAGAAATCAGTAATTCAGTAATCTTTGGCTATAGCAATAAAGCACATGATGGCTTTCTGGGCAATGCAGTCATTGGCGAGTGGTGTAATATAGGTGCCGACTCTAACAACTCAAATCTGAAAAACAATTATGAAAACGTAAAGCTTTGGAGCTATGTGAAAAATGGCTTTGAAGACACAGGCCTGCAATTCTGCGGACTCATCATGGGCGATCACAGCAAATGTGGCATCAACACCATGTTCAATACAGGCACAGTAATTGGTGTCTCGGCAAATATTTTTGGTGATGGCTTCCCCAGGAATTTTATTCCTTCATTTGCCTGGGGCGGAGCCGCTGGTTTTACAACTTATCAACTAAAAAAAGCATTTGATACAACCGAAAAAGTAATGATCAGAAGAAAAATTGCCTTTGATGAAATTGAAAAAAATATTCTCAAAGAAGTTTTTGAACAGAGTGCTTCACAAAGAGTTTGGGAGAAAAAGAAGCAATGAGATTCTCAGACATACCGGGACTAGATGAAATTAAGCGTGTGCTGACTCGCTCGGTTCAGGAAGACCACATCGCCCACGCACAATTGTTTCTTGGTGCTGAAGGTGCGCTCAACTTACCACTCGCCCTGGCCTATGCCACCTACCTGCATTGCACTGACAAAAAAGAAGATGATAGCTGCGGGCAATGTGCTGCCTGCTCCAAAAGCTTAAAATACATCCACCCAGATACCCATTTTGTTTTTCCGTTAAGTAATATAAAAAACGAAAAAGATGAAGAGCACTTAAAAGCAACCATCTTGAAACAATGGCGAAATTTTTTACTTGAAAAGCCTTATGCTGATGAAAACGATTGGCTTACTTATTATGGAGGAGAAGACAAGCAACCCAATATTTCTAAAGAAACAGCAAGGGATATAATAAAATCGCTTTCACTAAAACCATTTGAAAGCAATTATAAAATCATGATCATTTGGATGCCAGAATATATGCATCCATTCGCTGCAAATGCGATCTTAAAAATTTTAGAAGAACCGGCCGCACAAACGATTTTTATCTTAATTACTAATCATGCCGAAAAATTATTATCAACCATAACTTCCCGCACACAAATCATCAGCGTACCCCTGCTTACCGATGATGAGCTGAAAAAATATCTTACTGAAAAAATAAATCTTGATAAAAATAAAGTTGCGGCTGTTTTGCCCATTGCCGATGGCAGCATAACCAAGGCGCTGAGAATAGTTGATAATGCGGAAGAAAGCAATCGTGAAATATTCACAGAATGGATGAGAAGTTGCTTTAAAAACGAATTTGACAAATTAGTGAGGCTCTCTGAACAATTTCATGAAAGCGATAAGCTTGCCCAAAGAAATTTTTTTCAATTCAGCCTGCACATGTTGCGTGAATCGCTCGTACAACTTGCAGGAGCCTCTACCAGCCGTATGACTGGAGAAGACCTGGACTTTATTACCAAATTTAGTTCGGTAATGAGCTTGCCTAGAATTGAAAGTATGTACAAAATGATTAATGAAGCCAGCTATCACCTTGAAAGAAATGGCAGTCCAAAAATGATTTTTCTGGATTTATCTTTACAACTTTCCGGTAAATTGAATAATTGATTTACAATAATGAAATCTAACTATACTATGAACAGAACCATTCTATTAATTACCATTTTCTCCTTTATGCTGATAAGTGGCTGCGCGCAAAATAAGAAAGACTACCTGGTAACTATTGAAACGCCTTACGGAGAAATGAAAGCCATACTTTATGATGAAACACCGAAGCACAAAGAAAATTTT
>CAZVFM010000049.1:7642-14694 GCA_964626095.1 uncultured Roseivirgaceae bacterium
AGAAAAAAAATTACCAAGACTTACGGATACGAATATCCCGGCAAATAATAATTAACCCATTAATAAATGAAAGTTCTTGTAACTGGAGCTAACGGACTTCTCGGGCAAAAGCTTTGCGCATTACTTGAGCAGGACACTGGCATTCATTTGATCGCCACAGCAAAGGAGCAGTTGAAATTTGAGTTGGGTAAAGCAAGCATTGATTTACTTGATATTACCAATCCCCTACAAGTAGAAGAGATTTTTAACAAATATCAACCCGACTATATTGTACATACTGCAGCCTTAACCAATGTAGATACTTGTGAAATTGAAAAAGAAAATTGCTGGAATATAAATGTAAATGCTACACATCACCTGCTGAGTGCAGCTGCTAAAACAAAAACTCATTTCATTTTTCTTTCCACCGATTTCATTTTTGATGGTAAGGAAGAGCTGCTTACAGAAGAAGCTGCGCCTGGCCCTGTAAACTACTATGGTGAATCTAAGCTTGCTGCAGAAAAATTAGTTACAGAATATACCGAAGCCTGGTCCATAGTAAGAACTGTATTGGTTTACGGATACAATCATTACATGAGTCGCTCAAACATTGTGCTATGGATAAAAGAAAGTCTTGAGAATCAAAAACAAATAAAGGTAGTAACTGATCAATTGCGCACGCCCACCCTGGCCGATGACCTTGCCATGGGTTGTTACCTGATTGTAAAACAAAAAGCCAATGGAATTTTTCACATTTCTGGAGAGGAACTGATGAGTCCGTATGACATGGCCTTAAAAGTAGCTGCACATTTCGGCCTTGACGCCACGCTGATCGCCAAAACTGATTCCAATGAATTTACTCAACCTGCCAAAAGGCCTCTTAAGACTGGCTTTAATATTACCAAGGCTAAAAGAAAATTAGCCTTTCAACCCATGCCTTTTGACGAAGCCCTTGCAATGATTGAAGAGCAAATGAAAAGTTGATAATAACAAAAGCAATTGGTTAACTGACTAAAATTTATAATCTTCCCGACTCTAATCTAACCTAAAAATATTATGGCAAGTATTTCATCAGACAACAGGGGCCAGTGGGGCTCGAAATTTGGTTTCATTATGGCCGCTGCGGGTTCCGCTGTAGGCCTAGGCAATATTTGGAGATTCCCCTATGTAACAGGTGAAAACGGAGGAGGCGCATTTGTGTTTGTATACATCCTTTGTGTGCTGATAGTAGGTTTACCCCTACTTTATAATGAAGCCGCCTTAGGTAGGTTTACCAAGAAAAATACTGTGGGCGCTTTTCGCGATACCGGTGCAAACAAATTCTGGCAATTCACAGGTGCCTTTCTTGCACTTGCGGTGAGTTTCTTTGTACTAAGTTATTATGGTGTAATAGCCGGCTGGACCATTGGTTACATCATTAGTGAATTTACCGATTTTATTAAAGACTTTGAAACTTTCAGGGCCAACCCTGGCTATGTTATACCTTTCTTCGCGGTCTTCATGGGCATAACGGTTTACATAGTTCAGGCTGGTGTATCTGGTGGAATTGAAAAGGCTTCGAAGATATTAATGCCCGTACTCTTCATTCTTATTTTACTGGTAATTGCACGAAGCCTAACCTTGCCCGGAGCAATGGAAGGTGTCAAATATTATCTCTATCCCGACTTCTCTAAAATTGATGGAGGAACCATTCTGGCAGCACTTGGTCAAGCCTTCTTTTCTCTTTCCATTGGTTGGGGTATAATGATTACTTATGGTTCGTATCTTCCTAAAGACAATAATATTATCAGCAGTGGTTTGTGGATCGGTTCAATGGATACCATTGTAGCGCTTTTAGGAGGCTTAATGATTTTCCCTGCAGTGTTTGCATTTGGCAAAGACCCAGCAGGAGGAACAACACTTGTGTTCCAGGTATTGCCTGAAATTTTTAACTCCTTACCCACAGGAGGTAATATTGTTGGCGCGCTATTTTTCTTGTTACTTTGTATTGCCGCCCTTACTTCCTCTATTTCAATGGTAGAAGTTCCAGCTTCTTATTTAATTGATGAAAAGAAATGGAGCCGTAAGAAATCTGCTCTGGTAATTGGTGTACTGGCTTTTATAGTTGGAATTCCAAGCGCTTTATCAGGCGGTGCATCGGATCTTTTTACCAACATGTCCTTTAACTTTTTTGGTACACCTAAAACCGGCTTCCTTGATATAATGGACTCATTGTTTGGGTCACTCTTTATCGTTATCGTTTGTTTGATGACGGCCCTTTATGTAGGCTGGGTATTAAAACCCCAGGCGATCTCTGATGAAATTGGTATAGGCTCGTCTTTCTACCACAAGAAATTAGTTTTTGGTTTGAGTCCAGCCAAACTTTGGATGTTCTTTATTAAATACATTTGTCCAATAGTAATTCTACTGGTGTTGTTGGCAACAGTAGGTGTGATTGATGCGGATGTATAACAGTTAATTATTTTAAAACCTCCCCAATGGGTTGTCCGGTACTCCCATTGGGGAGTTTTATTTTCAGCAACATAGAAAGTGTGGGAGCAATATCGGTAATGCTATAATAATTTACTGAGGCTCCTTGCTTAATACCATTGCCATAAAAAAGAATAGGCACGTGTGTATCATAGGTAAAGGCCGATCCGTGGGTAGTACCCTGTACCCTACCCGAAGAAAACCATGCGGGTTGTAATTGGTAAATAATGTGACCGGAGCGTTTCTGGTTATAACCTCTCGTTAGCAAACCCTTAATTCCGCCCTCAGCAAAATCAGCGTTTTGCAAATTGGTAGATGAGTACGCCATGTAAACGCCAAATGAGTTGATTAGAAAATTAATGATTTGTTGTTGGATAATTCCCAGCTCAACCGGATTCTCCAGAATTTCATCATTTAGAAAAATCTGCTCATTGCTAATGTTCTCTACAATTTCTCTATCAGGATATAATGTCTTGAGGTAGTCATTAAGGTTTGATCTCAAATTTGCATTACTGAAGTATCCCGCTGGCACCTTATTGTCTACCAGGTATTGTGGAACTTCCGCCACACCGTGATCTGCAGTTAAGAAAACCGTATACTTATTTTTACCCACCAACTCATCTAACTTATCAAGCAATTGTTCGATGTTTTTATCCAATCGAATGTACATGTCCTGAAGTTCAATTGCATTTGGGCCCACAGCATGTCCAAGATAATCGGGTGTGGAGTAGCTGATCGCCAAAAAATCTGTAATGCCTCTTTGGCCTAATTGTTCGGCAGCTAAAGCTTCAAGCGCAAAATTGGTCAGGTAATCATTTGCAAAAGGTGTAAAAACAAAAAACTCGTATAGACCTTCTTCTTTTTTGATTTTAGATAAGTCGTAAGGAAAAACCGGCTTGTCTTTACCCATCAATTTACTCTCATAAGGCGTATCATCAGGGCCACTTTGCACATACTGCTCTATAGGCAATATGGCTTTCCAGGGATCTTTAACATACTTCTCAATAGAGTGCTCTTTATTAAATTTAGTTACCCAACCTGGTAACTTAGACATATAATACGTGCTGGTAATAAAATTACCAACTGTATTGTCATACCAATATGCAGCATCTGCCATATGGCCACCCGGCAAAACAGCCCCCCTGTCTTTGTGCGCCATAGCAATTACTTTTGCTTTTTTTTGAGTAAATAATTTCAACTCATCGGTAATTGTAGTGGTAACCATCCTGGAGGGTGAAATACTTCCGTTGTTTGAATTGCTTCCAACTGCTTTGTGATTATTATCTCCTGCACAATAAACCATTTCCTTACCAAGGCGGTCATAAAACTCATTGCCGATTATTCCATGAATAGCGGGGGGTGTACCTGTATAAACAGACGCATGCCCGGGACCCGTATAGGTAGGCGCATAATTGTAATGAGCATTTTTAAGCATGAAGCCTTCGTTCATTAATCGCTTAAAGCCCTTATCACCAAAAGTGTCATAATAACGATACAAATATTCCTGACGCAATTGATCAACCACAATGCCAACAACAAGTTGCGGCTGATCATTATTTTGCGCTTTAGCGGCTATGACCAATAGCAATAGAAAAAAACTTAATCGCAATGAATTCATTTGAATATTTTTAAATAATTACAATTTCACTTTTACTGTCAAGGATAATAATACGAAATTACCTGAAGATTACTATCGCATTATTTTTTAACGCAGTAAATCTTTTCATATTCATCGGCCTCAAAAGCCTGTCGTTTAACCACTTCACCCTTTTGGTTATAGTACACTACCACAAAGTATGCCGCTTCTTCAACATGCTTTTCGGTGAAGTAAAAAGGCTGTTTATCCGAACCAATATTGACAATATCACTAAAAGTTGGCGGAATTATAATGCCGTTAATATTACTAATTACTCCGTAACCATTGTCTTGATTTATAATGGCCAATTTTTCTTGCTCATCATTTCGTATCAATTTATAAGACTTAATGTTGGACATTACAAAAGTTCTTTCCTTAAGATCAAACAACTTCCATTGAAAATGCTGTTTTACAATGGCCACAGAATCGTTCCAGTATTCAAATGCTTCAAACTCAAAACCAGATAATGGCTTGTTTGTCCAATCAATAAATGCGTAAAAGCCCTGTTGATAGGCTACAAGTATTTCTGATGAATAAAACTGAATATTACGGTCATATTCTGGCGGTATAATGGCTTGTCGTTGTGGTAAATACAAGCCGAACTTTTTGTCTTTTAATGTTGATATCGCATCTTGACTTGACAAAGCAAATGCATTGTACTCTGGTTTAAGTATGATCTTTCCATCAATATCAATTAATCCTTTCTTAGATTTTTGTTCAACAGCAAAAACCTCAGGTGCTATTGGTTCTATTTTTTCGTATGTTACTCTGAATAAACGTTTGCCCTTATCATCCAGCAAAAAGGTTCGGTCGCGCTCGTCCATCAACATGAAATACAAATCATTAATTGCACCGGCAAAACGAACATTTTGCTGAGTATTTATGTGCCATATTTTCCCCTCGGAAGAAAAAACAAAGGAAGAATCGTTTCTATGGCCTAATGGAACAGGGCCCATGAGGCTTACTGAGTCGAAATCAATTCTTATCATTTCACTTAGTGGCTGCAACCAAAACCTCCAACGGTCTGATTTTTTTAAGGCCATCCAATTGCTACCAATCAATATGTCATCGTATAACTCTCCTTTCAATTGTTCATGATTTAAAAACTGTCTTCCTTTGTCAGATATTGACAACAAACCAAATTTTGAACTACTCAATTTTTGTTTTGCGAGCGGAACAACAAATTTAAATTGTGCATCCATCAATCCTTCTCTGTCTGCACTTCGTACCCATATAAGTCCTTCAGACCAAAGCTTTACTTCATCGAATACATTCTTAACCGGCAACACTTCTCCATCAGCCAAACCAGCAATTTGTCTCGAATTATAAATTCCTGCACGGTTATTATTAAACTGAATTAAAATAAGTCCCTCAATAGTTTGAATATCCTTGTACTCAAAATCGGACAATTGTTTTCCTGCTAGACTGTAAAGCGCCCAGTTTTTCTTTTTTAGCGCCAAAAAAGAATCTGCAATAATAACCGCATCGTCAATACAATCTTCTCCAATATTAAAGCCTGATTTATGAATAGCGAAAAAACAATTCCTGTTTTGAATGAGCAGGTATCCAAAACCCAAATCTTCTACGTCACTAATTACCCCAGCATAAATCGTTTTGCCGTTTCTTGCAATAATTTTTCTGTCATGAATAAAAAAATCATCTGCTACGTTCCCACATAAATATTCAGGATCAATTTCTGTAAAAACAGGTTTGATCAACTCCTCAGCTTTGGCATTCATAAAGCCAAACTTTCCTTGCCAGATAAATGGAAACAATGCCTGATTGTCGAGTGATACTACAATTCTTAATGAATCATTTGCTATTCCACTTAGTAAACTAGTTCCTTGAGCATATTCTTTGCGCAGGTGATAAAGTATGTCTCTGGCCCTTTTGGCTTCCTTTGAGTCAGAAAAGCGCTTAATAAAGTTCAGGTAACTATTCTCTTCAGCGCCAGCTGTTGATATCTCAAAAATATTTTTGATGATGATGGGCTTAAAAGGAGTTTCAGGATTCTCAACCAGAAAAGATTCGAAGCTTCTTAGCTTGCGATCTTTGGTGCGATCAAGAAACAGCAGCTCTTCATACCGGTCTTTAGCTTCTTTGGCTTGCAGGGCATGGGGGTACTTATCTAAAAAATCTTTATATGATGCATACGTATTAACACGCCTGGCGTTTTCAAAAGCAACTTTGTCGCGAAGCAAGCGCGCTGAGTCCAGTTGTTTGGCGTTTGTAAAATTTTTAATAAAGAAAATATACGCGTCTTCAGTATGCTCATTCAGTGCCCTTTGAAATGCTGCGCTATCAATTTGTGCTCTCAAGCCCAGCATAATAACACTATCAAGAGGCAGCTTGCTCATTTTTTTGAGACGCTTCTCGTCCACCGAATCCAAATCAGAAAGTGCCAGGTTTATCCAAACATAAGCTGAATCTATATCAAAAGCCGGATAATCATTCGTAAAAAAAAGACTGGCCTTCACATAGCGTACTTCAGGATTGAGACTGTCTTTTGATAAACCTTTAATTATAAATTGATCGGCCTTTCCAAATTCCTGCTTATGCATTTGCTTGAGTGCTCTCCGGGCCATATTAGCCTGGGCTGCCACTTGCGCAGGCAGTAATGAAGCTAAAATCAGAATGAAAAGTGTTCGAAACATAAAAGCAGTGCAAAATACGGCCCTAAACATTAACAAGCGATCTTATAAAAGACTTTAAAGTTCGTGCATCGGGCAAGAAACTAAATCAGAAAAGAATATTTTGTTATTATTGCAGTCCGTTTCAAAAAGCGGTCCAAAAATAAAGAGTTCGGGGTGTAGCGTCCCGCCTTTAGCGGGATTAGCGCACAACGTTAGTTCTTTCTTTAATAAAGTTCGGGGTGTAGCGCAGTCCGGTTAGCGCACCACGTTAGGGACGTGGGGGTCGGTGGTTCGAATCCACTCACTCCGACAAAAGCTGTTCTATGGACAGCTTT
>CAZVFM010000050.1:0-14637 GCA_964626095.1 uncultured Roseivirgaceae bacterium
CTTTTTATGGGTGATACAGGCGCTCTGCTGCTTGGTTTACTGCTTGGCGTGCTGGCCATCCATTTTATTGATAGTAACCAACAATTGCCAGCCAGTAATCCCTTTAAGTTTGAGGCAAATGTAACAGCGGGCGTCAGCATCATTATCATCCCTCTTATAGATACTGCCCGAATTATTATTCTCAGGGTATTGAAGAAGCAATCTCCACTTAATCCGGATAAAAGTCATATACATCATGGACTCATGCGGCTGGGGCTTAGCCATTCAAATGTTACGCTTGTATTGGGCCTGGTTCATCTCTCGTTTATTGCCCTTGTTTTAATATTTAGAAACGTACCCGATAAATTTCTGCTTCCGGGCATTCTATTATACTCGTTAAGTTTAAGCGTGATACTTGACCGACTGATCATCAACAAGCTTAGCAGCAGAGTCTGATTATTAAATTGTTTAGCCTATTTTTGAGCTTCAATGAATATTCAAGAGATACATAACCTTTTAACACAGCTAACGAAAGAGAGCGCCATGTCCGCTGAAGATTTTCGTCTGAAATACTTAAGCAAAAAGGGGATCATCGGAAAAATGTTTGAAGAATTTGGTCGGCTTCCTGCCGATCAGAAAAAGGAATTGGGCAAGCCCCTGAACGAACTAAAGAATGTTGCGGAAGCCCGCTTCAAAGAACTTTCGGCTACTCAGGTTAAAAGCTCAACAAAAAAAACAAACCTGGACCTAAGCCTTCCTGAACTTCCGGATACACTGGGCAGTATGCATCCGCTTACCTTAACCAGAAATAAATTCATTGAAATTTTTGAACGTCTTGGCTTTAACGTTGCCGATGGTCCTGAGATTGAAAGTGATTGGAACAATTTCACGGCTTTGAATTTTCCAGAAAACCACCCCGCCCGCGAAATGCAGGACACCTTCTTCATTGAAAGGAATCCTGATGTGTTGTTAAGAACACATACATCCAATGTTCAAATTCGTTTGATGCAATCTCAAAAGCCCCCCATACGCGCCATAATGCCAGGTCGCGTGTACCGTAACGAGGCAATCTCTGCAAGGGCACATTGTATCTTCCACCAGGTGGAGGGTTTATATGTTGATAAGAATGTAGGTTTTGTGCATCTCAAACAAACGCTCTATCATTTTGTAAAGGAAATGTTCGGCAAAGATACCAGGATCAGGTATCGTCCTTCCTTCTTTCCCTTTACTGAACCTAGTGCAGAAATAGATATTTCTTGTTTGGTGTGCCGAGGAGAAGGCTGTGCACAATGCAAGCATACCGGTTGGGTAGAGTTGGGCGGTACAGGTATGGTCCATCCAAACGTACTTAGTAATTGTGGTATCGATCCTGAAGTATATTCTGGTTTTGCTTTTGGTATGGGAATAGAAAGAATTACCAATCAAAAATACCGCATAAACGATTTGCGATTATTTACAGAGAATGACATCCGCTTTCTTAAGCAATTCAAAACTGTAATTTGATGCAGCTTGATGATATCAAAACAATTGGAATTGCGGGGGCTGGCACCATGGGGCAGGGAATAGCCCAGGTATTTGCCAGTGCGGGTTACACTGTTATACTTTACGATGTAAGTACTCCTGCTTTAGAGAAAGCAAAATCTTCAATTGAAAAAAGTTTTTCAATTGCAGTTGAAAAAGATAAGCTAACCGCACATGATAGCGTACTTGCATTAAGTCGCATTGTATATACTGATAAAATATCGAATCTCAAAGCTGACTTAATCATCGAGGCAGTACTGGAACAACTTGACATCAAGGTCAAACTATTTCAAACATTGGAGAAGATCAATACTGCGCAATGCATTTTTGCCAGTAACACTTCTTCAATTCCTATTACACAAATAGCTGCACCTCTAAATTCGCCTGAAAGAGTTGTAGGGCTTCATTTCTTTAACCCTGCACACATTATGAAACTTGTAGAAGTTATTACGGGGGCATCCACACAAAAAGATACAACTGAGTTAATGTTGGCGCTATGTAAAAAGGTTGGAAAAATACCCGTACTTGTAAAAGATTCACCGGGTTTCATCGTTAACAGGGTAGCCAGGCATTTCTATGTTGAATCATTGAAACTATTGGAAGAACAAGTTTGTGATGTAAATGGTATCGATAGGCTGATAAGTGCAACAGGATTTAAAATGGGGCCCTTTCAGTTAATGGATCTTATTGGTGTTGATACTAATTTTTCAGTAACTAGTTCTATGTACAATGCATTCCATCAAGATCCAAAATTCAGACCAAACCGTATCCAGCAGCAAAAAGTTGATGCGGGTTTTCTCGGTCGCAAAACCGGAAAAGGATTTTATGAATACCCTAAAAAATAAATTAGTTCTTGCACTAATTGGGTTTTCTCTATCCTGTACACCTGAGTTAGTAGACGATCCAATTCCTTATATCCCCTTCAATGATATTCTCATCAACATTGGTTTACCAGAGTATACCAATCTTAGGGTGAATACAGGCTATGCAGAAATCAATGGAGGTGTGCGTGGAATAATTCTTTACAGGAAAGATCAAAATAGTATTCTAGCCTTTGAAAGAAATTGTTCATTCCAGCCAAATCAAGCCTGTGCAACAGTGAATGTACATTCATCTGGATTGTTCATGACAGACCCTTGTTGCAATTCGAATTTTTCATTTGAAAATGGTTTCCCTACATCGGGTGCCGCATGGAGGCCCCTAAGAATTTACAGGACCATTCTCAATGGAAATCTACTTACGATCACTGCAGAAGAACTCTAAAATTACCCGAGAATCTGCTCTATAATCTTATCTACAGTAATTCCTTCCGCTTCAGCCTTGAAATTTCTTACAATCCGGTGCCTCAAAACCGGAACAGCAACTGCCTGCACATCTTCTATATCCGGTGAATACTTTCCGTTCACAAGGGCATTGCACTTGGCGCCAAGCACTAAAAACTGAGAGGCTCGTGGTCCGGCACCCCACTCTAAAAACTCGGAAGCTAATTTTGATTCATTGCTTGGTCGGGTACGATTAGTTAAAGCCACCGCATATTCTATCACATTATCTGCAACAGGTACGCGTCTTACTAAATGTTGAAAATAATCTATCTCTTCAGCGCTGATCACTTTACTTACCTGGGCTATGTTGTCGGTTGTAGTTCTTTTAACAATGTCAACTTCTTGCTGATAACTCGGATAGGTCAATTGTATGTCGAACATAAAACGATCGAGCTGAGCTTCAGGCAATGGATAAGTTCCTTCTTGTTCAATAGGATTTTGTGTGGCCAACACAAAAAACGGACGAGGCAGTGCATGTCTTTGCCCGGCTATGGTTACTGCATACTCCTGCATAGCTTCTAACAATGCTGCTTGTGTTTTTGGAGGCGTGCGATTTATTTCGTCAGCCAAAATGATGTTGGAAAAAACAGGTCCTTTAATAAATTTAAAATTGCGCTCTTTGTCCAATGTCTCGGCACCAATAATATCCGATGGCATAAGATCGGGAGTGAACTGTATGCGCTTAAATTGTAAATCGAGTGCCGAGGCAATCGTTTGAACGAGCAATGTTTTTGCAAGACCCGGAACACCAACTAACAAGGAATGCCCCTGACAAAATATTGCTGTCAGCACAAGCTTAACCACATCATCTTGTCCAACAATAATTTTTGAAATCTCTTCTCTAAGCTTGTGATAAGCAGTTGCCAGTGCATCTGCTGCTTCCACATCATTATTGTACTTGGTCATTACATCCATGCCTTAAACTAAGAATTTGAATCGAGATTTATGAAGAAATTATTCGAGCGGATCAATCCAGTATATTACAATAATCATATTCAGGATCGATATTTATAAAAACATCCAATCTTGCCTTCTCAAACCAATCATTAATCGCATTACTTTTCTTGCTCATCAGGGCTGCATTTTGAATTCGCTGCCAGTCATCTCTTAAGTTTGCCTGATGTGGCCGCATTCTTGATTTATAAAAAAGTATTCGCATTGCCTCCTTTTCATCGTAGGTTCTAAAAGCAATGGGTTTGGTTATATCCCCAATATTTATTGAATCAATCGAAAAGAAAACAACCGGATCAAGCTCATCCACTGAAATTCTGGTGCCACCATCTTCATCTGTAAAAAATCCTCCAGACAATTTTGTTTCGGGATCATCTGAATGTTCTTTAGCCATCAGCTGAAAAGTAGTTTCTCCGTTTACAATTAATGTGCGTATGCTGTCAAGAAATTGTTCAGCATCTTTTAAATCTTTTTCTGATGGTGATGGGATAATAAGTATATGCCTGGCATTGTATTCATTTCCCCTTCGATCTATCATCTGGATAATGTGTATTCCAAATGGTGATTCTACAGGCATTGATAGCTCTCCTTTGTTAAGTCGTAATGCTACTGCTTCAAACTCAGGCACCATCATTCCTCTTGAGGCATACCCCAAATCTCCTCCATTATATCTGGCAGAAGGGTCATGGCTATGTTTTCTTGCCAGGTCCTCGAAGCTTACCCCGGCCAATATCTGTTCGCGCAACTCAAGCAACTGACTTCTCACTTTGGATTTTTGTTCTTCACTAATTTTAGCAAGTTTCACGATTTGAGCCACCTCAACTTCGGCTGAAAAAAATGGCAGACTGTCTTTTGGAATACGACCAAAAAACTTTCTGACTTCTGAAGGTGTCACCAAAATGTCTTTAGTAATCTCTTCTTGCATTTTCTGAATTACCATAGACTCTTTTTCCTGATCGCGCATCTCGTTTTTGAACTGCTCGATACTTTTGCCGTATATCTGTTCCACTTGTTCAATAGAGCCCCCATATTGCTCCATAACCATTTGCATTTTCCTGGCAAGGTTGCCTTCAACTATTACATCGGGTACAATTACTGAGTCAATTTCGGCTTTGGCCACCATTAGTTTACCGCTTATTAACTGGGCCAACATGCCACACCGGGCTTCCATTGTTGGTGTACCTCCATTCACCAGGTAACGCTGGTATTGTTGATCAAGCTCAGATTTTAGCACAATGTAGTTGTCTACCTTGGCGATAATTTTATCTACCACAAAGCCTCCCTTATCCTGACCTAAGGCAACATTTGTCCCGAAAAGCAGGATGAAAACCAATAGCTTAGTGCTTGTAAATTTCAAAATCCTTGTTTTTAATAGCATTCTCATAAACTTCTTCTTCCAAACGTTTCGCAAGTTCTACTTTTCTTTTATTTAATATAATGTTTTTGATGTCATCTTTTACAAACTCCATGGGAGAGATATTATCCGAGATGCGATAAGCATCAATCTTGATAAAGTACAGAAAATCATCATCACTGGTTTCGTAGTAAGGATTTGTTTGCAAAAATTGAATTTTATTGGGTATCTCTGCCAATGGAGCGTTTTTAACAAGCTCATCAAATACTACCCACGCAGAGTCTCCCAAATGATAGGCTGATGCAAAACTCAGGCAATACGATTTTAATTCCCTCTTCTCCTTTTCACCTTTTGAGAGTACCATCTCTTTGATCTTATTTGTACGTGGAGCACTTTTAGAAACCTTTATATATGTACCTCTTATAATATTTTGCTTAAGCAAAAAATTGTCGATGTTTTTATCGTAGTAAGCTGCAATCTCACCCTCTGTTACTTCTGTGTCCAGATTTTGTTTCAAAAAATAGGTTTGGTACTCATACCCTATTAAACTATAACGGTAATCTAAAATTTTTCTTTCAACCTCGGCTTCATCAATATTTATCTTTCTTAGGGCATCTGCAATCATCAGTTGCTTGCGTGTCCAGTTATCTATGTACGCCTCAACTCGCGCAACACTATCTTCTTTTGTAATGCCCGGATTTACCAGGTTATCCAAATCATCCATGTATAAGTAGGTATTCTGTACCCTAGCCACTGGTACTCTCGAAATGTCGGCTTGCTGTTGCCGCTTCATCTGTATAAGCTCACACGAAAAAAGTGTAACCGCTAAGAGCAAGTAGATACTATTGTTGTAAAACCGACAGAACATACTTTTTAGCTTTTTGATTTATCTGCACCGGATATTTTGTGTTTAATTGTCCTATCCACTGCTGCTCAAGATATTCCTGATAATCAGCAATGAGTTCACCTTTGGCCTCATTAAATGCTTTTGGAGCAACCGGCAATAATTCTTCAACTACAACAAGATAATTCAAATTGCCGGATTTATGATACGTTACACCTTCCTCCCAATCTATACTATCAATAATTTCACTATCGCCATTGGCATAAATGCCTTGGTTTGGCTTTATTTTATGTTTCTCACAAAAATTTCCTATCGCTATTTCATTATCAAGTAATTGTTCTAATTCTTGCAGTAACATTGAACTGGAATGAGAATATACATCTGCTTTAATTCTTTGAGGCCAGGTGTAGTCGTGAGTATGCGCTTCATAAAAAGCTTTTAGTCCAATGGTATCTGTTACCGCCATATTCCATACCTTTTGTTCCATAATCTCAAAAAGTAATAAGCCCTCTTCATATTCTTGTAAAAGCATTGCTAAATCCTCATTCTCTCTTATTAAACGCCCCTCTTCCATATCCATTATAATTTCTTCAATAAATGCATCATAAAGCTGTGCCATGTATTGCGAAGGATTTAAATTGTTCACTTGTTGTTTAGCTTCCACATACTTATAAAAATCGCTGAGCAAAATATTTTCATTTTTCAGCTTGGCGATGATTTCCTGACTATTGGTTTCGTTCCTCCATGTTGCATTATTTAAACTGGAGTCGGCAGCTGAAAACGTCTTGTGCTTCACGTTTTCCATTTCTTTGTACTGATAATCGTTCTTTAGCTTAGCTATCAATTTCTTTCTTGAAACAGCTAGTCTTTCATCTCGACTCACCCTGCTTTTAAGCGATGATGCCATTTGCTCAAATTCAGGAAGGGGAATTTTATTTACCAATTTAACTATATGCCAACCAAAAGCCGTGGTAAAAGGTTTTGAATAAGATCCGGGTTCATCTAAACTAAAAGCCATTTGCTCAAACTCAGGCACACTTGCAAATGCCCCCGTCCTGAAAGGTCTGAATTTCCCACCATTGCTTTTTGTGTTCGCATCGTCTGAGTACTTCATACACATTTCATCCCAGGAAGATCCTTCATTTAGTTTATTAAATACCTCGTGTGCAAGTTCTGCCACTCTTGTACTGTCTTTGTCGGGGCCCGTTCTCAGCATAATATGCGCAATTTCAATCTCACCAACCGAAGGCCTGCGCTCATGCACCAATAATATATGGTAACCAAAACGTGTTTTTACGATATCAGAAATTTGCCCAGGCAAAGTATTGTATGCAGCACTTTCAACTGGATAAACCATTTGCATGGAAGTAAACCAACCCAAATTGCCAAAGTTGTATTTGGCTGAAGGATCTTCAGAAAGTGTAGAGGCAAGTACAGAAAAATCTTCACCGCTTATTGCCCTGTTACGTATGTTGGTAATTTTGTTATAAGCCTGCAATGTATCTGCGGGCGAAGCATCCTGACTTAAGCCTACTAAAATATGTGACGCATTTATTTCTGTTTTGTAACGCTCGTACGCTTCAAGCACAAGTTCATCCAACAAATCGGCATCCGCCATATAGGGGCGCTTCAACTCTTCTTTATATGAAGCAAACTCAGTCTTAAATTCAGATACAGTATCCATCCCTAAAGATTTCGCCTCATTTACCTTGAGTTTAAATTTGATAAATAAATCGAGGTAGTTTTCTATCGCTTCCGCATGATAATCCTTTGTTGGATTGATATGGTTTTTGCGGTAGATGTGTATGAATTCCCCTGCTTTTACAGTTGAATTACCGGCAGTAAAAAGCACCTGATTGTCTTTGCCTTTACTCTTATTTTTCTGAGCAAAAACTGGATTTAAAATAAAACTGCAATAAAGACTAAATAAAAAAACTCTAATCATAAAAATAAATAATAAGAAAAGTCAAGAAGTGAATTTCTTGGTCATCCGACAAATGTTCTTGTTGTCTTTGCTGATGTATTCAATTTTATCCATGATGGATCTTACCAGACGAATTCCTAACCCCCCCTTTCTTCGCTCTTGAATTATATCTTCCAATTTAGGTTGCGCAAATTCATTAATGTTAAAAACTTTACCCTCATCTATAATTTCTATTACAACACTTCGCTCTTTTTCTATAAAATAAATCAATAGTTCGAGTGTATTTCTTGGATCGCAATGATGCGAATGTATCATTTGATTAGCCACCATTTCATCTACTGCAAGAACCAAATCATCAGTTTCTCTGCCACTTAGGTCGAAAGATTGCATTGTTTGCTTAACAAAATCTCGCAGCCCCTTAAGGTTAGATAAATTACACGATATGGTATAACTCAAGCTCATTCCAACAACTGCTTTGCCTTTTCTTTGTCGTCAACAATTTTTAACAATTGATCTAATCCAAGAATATTAAAAGTATTGGCTACTTTATCGTTCATTCCAAATAGTATCATTTTCAAACCTGAAGAACGAAAATCCTCTATGTATGACATAAAAACTCCCAATCCGGCTGAGGATATGTATTCAAGGGAATTGCAATCTATCAACACTTTTTTGTAGCCTTCTTTTACACTTTCTGAAATAGCATTATCCACCTCAATAGATGAGCTGGCATCTACCTCACCTATTAGCACAATAGTGTCGGTGTCGCCTTCTTGAATTCTTTTGATGTGTATCATAGTATTTTAAACGGTTTGTGCCTTGTTAAGTTATTTTATCATTTGAATTTGATAACCATAGCCGTGTAGTCATCATCAATTTCATTTTTACCAGAAAACCCATAGAGTTCATTAATAATATTCTCTTGTATCTCTTTTGGTGAACTATTTACATGGTTACTTACAGACCTAAAAAGTCCTTCCATTCCGAATTCTATTCCTTTAGAGTTCTTCGCCTCGGTAATCCCATCAGTGTATAGTACCATTAAATCTCCACTATTGAATTTATATTCGTTTGAATAGATGAAGTTTCTATATTCCATTCCCTTTACCACGCCAAGACCCAAGCCCTTTTCTTTAGAAAACTGCATTTTCTTTTCAGTTGAATTGTAAAAAAGAATAGGACAATGCCCTGCTCTTGCAAATTTTACTGTTCTGGTTTGGTTGTCGATGGTAAAGTATACAGCTGTTATAAACGAGCCGCGTTCAAGACAGTGTGCCAATGCACTATTGGCCCTTAGCATGAACTCATCAGGCCCAATCTCTTGCTGCGCAAGGCTGTGAAATATTCCCTTCATCTGAGACATATGAAAAGCAGCAGAAGTTCCCTTACCAGAAACATCGGCCACGATCATTGCGATTTTGTGCTCGTTAATTCTCAATGTATCGTAGTAATCTCCCCCTACCTCATCGGCCGATTCGGAAAAGGCTGCGATATCATAAACACTGTCGCCCTCAAGCGAATTGGGCAATAATTGTCGCTGGACTTTCTTCGCAATATTGAGTTCTTCTTTGTAGCGTTCGTTCTGCAGTGCCTCTTCCATCAACCGGAAATTCTCAATTGAAATTCCCGCTTGATTGGCAAAAGTCGATACAATTTTGGACATCTCTTTATTAAACCCTTCTGGCAATTCTTTAAGCAGCACCAACATGCCTATACCCTCGCCTTTCACTAATATTGGATAGGCGAGTACTGACCTATACCTACTATTTGAAAGGGCTTTAGCCAGATGTTTTGTTTTATCCTGGCCCTGATCAAATACACCTGTTACATGACGGGCATCTAACTGCGCCCTGATTTCGTGTGCTTCCCTTTCACTGATCTTATAGGTATAAAACTTAGGTTGACCATTGTCTCCTCTAATATCTAACCAGGCGGCATCAGCAAAAACAGTGCTTACTGAACTTTCAAGTAATATGTTATGAACACTTTCTTCACTCTGCTCAGTTTGTATAGATTGTGAAATGCGCTGGAAGTTAACTACCTCCTCAAGTTTCTGTTCAAATACAGATGTAGTAGGAAGGTTGAAGAGGATAACCAAAAAAGAAAAAACGCCATAAACAAGAATGAATAGCATTACCGATAAGATCAAAATATGATCGCGGAAATCGGCAAACTCAGGAGTTTTTAAGGCTAACGAATCTGCCGCCACTTGAACGGTATAATAGTAGTAGCCTAAATAAAAGAAAGAGAGTAACAATAAAAGTAAGCTGGTCCATTTTTGCCTGAAGTTCAGGTAAGCTACCCACTTCATATTTCCTGCTAAAAACAAACTTAAAACAAGTAGAAAAATAAGTAAAGTTGTGTGCAGCCATGAAGGCAGGGGAAAATCAAATGCATTGTAAATGAGACTGACCAAAAGTGTTATTTCAAAAATTCTCCAGACCTGCATCAGGAATTTTGACTTTTGATAAAGTATCAACCGCTTCCAAACACTAAATGCACATAAAATGAATCCAACCAGAAGCCCAAGATTTAAAAGGTAGATAAAATCTATGACCATGATGTTCCCCCTAAGCGGAGAACTATCCAGCAAAAACATAAAGAGCCTGAACGCAAGAGAGATTACAGTAGCAATTAAGCCGGTTGCAAAAACCTTCCAGAGCAGATCAACGAAATTCAGGTTTTCATCGCGCTCAATTCGGTAGCGGTAGTAATAAAAAACACAGAGAATAAAAACATTAAGTGAAAAACCAGGCAACCAAGAAGGGATTCCAGAAGGAATATTGTTGCTCACACTAAAAAGCACAGATATATCCGTAAGCAACAAAACCAGCCAGGAAATGCCTGCTCCAAGAAATAATAATCTGATAATCGCTTTAGTGCGCATAGTTCACTCTATTCCCCCGCAACCGAAAACCGATTGCTGAGTCTGATTCTTCTCTTCTTTCTTTATGAACAGTCCTTCTTGCTATGGGAGGACGTTCTTTAGACATAAAAAGGCCAATCCTTTAGATTGGCCTACAATAATAATATGATTTTTTGAACTACTTCCTGCTATAATTGGGGGCTTCTCGAGTAATCTGCACATCATGTGGGTGGCTCTCCTGAAAACCAGCTGCCGTAATTTTTACAAATCTTGCCTCTTTCAGTTTTTCAATGTTTTTGGCGCCACAATATCCCATACCGGCCTTTAGGCCCCCCACCAACTGATACAGCACTTCTGAGACCAATCCTTTGAAAGGTACCCTGCCTGATATGCCCTCTGGAACAAGCTTCTTTATATCGTCTTCAGCATCCTGAAAATACCTGTCTTTAGAGCCGTCATCCATGGCTTCCAAAGAACCCATTCCCCGGTAGGTCTTGAATTTCCGGCCTTCATATATGATCACCTCGCCAGGCGCCTCTTCTGTACCTGCCAGCAAGGAGCCTATCATGATGCTATCCGCTCCTGCAGCTATGGCTTTTACTATGTCACCCGAAAAACGAATGCCCCCATCGGCAATCACAGGAACACCAGAGCCCTTTATTGCCCGTGCGGAATCATAAACTGCCGAAAGCTGCGGAACACCTACTCCGGCAATTACGCGGGTAGTACAAATACTGCCGGGGCCTACCCCTACTTTGATACCATCTACCCCAGCCTTAACCAGGGCTTTTGAAGCCTGTGCGGTTGCCACATTACCCACAATGAGATCAATTTCCGGGAATTTCTTTTTTACCTTTTTTGCCGCCTCAATTACGCCTTTCGAATGGCCATGTGCCGTATCTATACTTATTACATCAACACCCGCTATTTTAAGGACTTCAATGCGTTCAATAATATCGGGAGTCACACCAACAGCAGCCCCTACCCTTAAGCGTCCATAATTATCCTTACAGGCATTGGGCTTACTCTTTTTCTTAAGAATGTCCTTATAGGTAACCAGGCCAATAAGTTTGCCTTTCTTATTAACTATGGGGAGCTTTTCAATTTTATACTGCTGCAGTATGTCTTCGGCTTTTTGAAGCGTAATCCCTTCAGGAGCTGTAATGAGATTTTCTTTTGTCATGATGCGCTCAATGGGCATGCTGGGGTCTTTTTGAAAACGCAAATCCCTGTTGGTAATTATGCCCAACAACTTGCGATTACCGTCTACCACCGGGATACCCCCAATTTTAAACTCACGCATAATGTTTTCGGCATCCTGAACAGTAGAATTGATCTCTAAAATCACAGGATCCAGTATCATTCCGCTTTGTGATCGCTTTACCCTTCGCACATGTTCAGCCTGAAGCTCTTTGCGCATATTTTTATGAATAAAGCCTATTCCACCTTCCAAGGCCATTGCAATAGCCAATTCAGCCTCAGTAACCGTATCCATTGCCGCTGAGACAAGAGGAATATTTAATCTGATATTCGCAGTTAGCTGAGTACCTGTTTCTGCATTACGGGGTAATACATCGGAATAGGCCGGAACGAGCAGCACATCATCATAGGTAAGTGCTTCGTAAAGGAATTTTGATTTTTCAGTAGGCATACGCAAATAATTTCAGGGCCATTATTTGCGGGTCAAAAGTAGGCTGAAATCGGCTAATTAACTAATTGCCGCTTATTCATTTTATGGGATGATTATGATTGATAATCCCTACTTTTGAGGTATCGTTTAGCATAAAATATAGTTTTAACAGTATGATGAAAAGGATTCTTCCCCTTCTGGCATTTCTTATTACTTACTCTATTTCCAGTGCCCAAATCCAAACCGGTAAAGCATCGTATTATGCCGACAAATTTGAGGGCCAACCCACAGCCAGTGGCGAAAAATATAAGCACAATAAGCTAACTGCAGCCCATAAATCTCTCCCATTTGGCACCAAAGTAAGAGTGACCAATACTGCAAACAATCAAAGTGTAGAGGTAGTAATTAATGACCGAGGTCCTTTTGTAGAAGATCGAATTATAGACCTTTCTAAATCAGCAGCTGAAAAACTTGGTTTTATAACCCAGGGACTAGCAGAAGTAAAAGTTGAAGTAATTGATGCGGGTGACGGCAAGGGCGGGGGGCAAGTTAAGCCTGTAGGCAATGTTGCTGTTAGCGATAAAGAGTACTACGATTTTGGTGTGAAAAAAGTAAACTTGAACTCGGGCTTTGGTGTGCAAATTGGTACTTTTCAAGAATTAGCGAATCTCATCAGGCTCACAGAGAATTTAAATTCTTCATATAGAAAAAACGTAACTGTACAGGTGAAACTAATTAACGGGATAAAATACTATTCTATCATTGTAGGCCAACTACCTAATCGCAAAAAAGCTGAGAGCCTGCGTCAAGAAATTAAGAAGCGTTATCCGGATGCATTTGTTGTAGAGTTCAGCCCGTACTAACTATTTTCCCATGTCTGAAGTTTCTGATTATCTGGAACAACACTATTCGTCATTTGATCCTGAGCTTAGAAATCTTATCGATAAAAACAGCTCATTAAAATACTATGAAGCTGGTGAACAAATTATGCGCACCGGGCAATTTTTTAAATCAACAATTTTGGTGGCAAAAGGCAAGATAAAAGTATATCGAGAGGGTGAAGACGACAATGAATTCTTTATGTATTATCTCGAGCCCGGCACTGCCTGCGCATTGTCAATGATATGTGCCGCTAAAAATGAAAGTAGCCAGGTAATGGCCAAAGCCATAGAGGCTACCGAAGTAATTACCTTACCTGTTGATATGATGGACGAACTCATGCGGAACTACAAGGCCTGGTATTATTTTGTATTAGAAACTTATAGAAAAAGATTTGACGAAATGTTAAATGTAATTGATAGCATTGCTTTTAAAAGTATGGATGAAAGATTGGCTTTCTATCTGAAGAATCAAGCTGATATATTAGAAAAAACAGAACTTAGCATTACGCATCAGGAAATTGCTAACGATCTAAATTCATCAAGAGAAGTAATATCCCGATTACTTAA
Source organism: uncultured Roseivirgaceae bacterium (assembly GCA_964626095.1). Classification (GTDB taxonomy): domain Bacteria; phylum Bacteroidota; class Bacteroidia; order Cytophagales; family Cyclobacteriaceae; genus DAOLDI01. The sequence goes on from CAZVFM010000050.1 coordinate 13,840, forward strand.
GAAAATGGAGATGAATGGTTTGCTTCAACTGGACCGGAACTTGATCAAGTTAAAATAATAAGATTTAAAGTTGTCAGGATTGTTCTTGTAGTATGGCATCAATAACTTCAAGTGCTGAGCGTTCTCCTGCAGCAATTGCGCCATTCATAGTGCCGAATTCACCCATAATATCCGTTGCTTCTCCCGCAAAGAAAATCTTACCACCAATTGGCGCGGCCAAGGCAATTCTGTCCAGGTTACTACCATTGAGCATGGGGTAAGAATAGCCTCCCTGAACAAAAGGTTCTTTAGACCAGTCTTTGATGAAAAATTCTTCCTTCAAGTGTTTGCTTGCTTCACCCGCATATAGTTTATCTAGTTCTTCAATGACTTGCGGTAACACCCCTTCTCCTAATTCGGATAATTCAGCCGCTTTCTCACCAAATACCAATACATGCAATACTCTTCTGAATTCACTCCTGGTAATTCCTGCATTAAAATATTGATGTCCCGTTTGTCCCCCAAGCACAAGGGCTGTTGCATCTCCCCAAAAATTCTTGTTGAAATCGAGCGCCATTTTTATTGCAGGAGCCATACCTATTCTGGAAAGGGCTGCGCTCTTTTCTTCAGGCAAACCGGGAGCAAAACTTATACTTCCGTTTTTCAGCATCGACACCGGCACCGCAATAATAACTTTATTCGCCTCAATGATATTTCCTTCCCCATCTGTTATAGTAATTAAATCTTCATTTGAGTTTATAGCGCTCGCCTGTGTATTGTATTGAACGAAAGGTAACACCCGGCTAAACCTGGAAAGCA
>CAZVFM010000051.1:0-14533 GCA_964626095.1 uncultured Roseivirgaceae bacterium
TTTTACAGGGTAACAGGAAGTAGTACCCAAAATCTAGGTGTACAACCTGATATCGGATTTCCAAGTCCCTTTGAAGCAATGGAATACGGTGAGCGTTCAAATCCTGGCGCGCTGCCCTGGGATGAGATAAAAAAGGCCAATTTTGAACAAACTAATGATGTGAACGAAAAAATTATTTCTAAACTCTCCAAGGCATATCAGCAGAGGTTAACTACTGATCCAGAGCTTGTAAATTTTGTAAAGGAGACTGAGGAGACTAAAAAAACACTCAAGCAAAAGTATATTTCTTTAAATGAAGATGTAAGAAGAAAAGAAATGGAAGATGCCGAGAAACGGAGGGCGGCAAATAATAAACTCAATACTACGCTGGGTAATCTTGAAGTAGCGCCAACAGCCAAAGAAAGCTCAATAGACGTAAAAGATGCTTATTTGAGAGAAAGCTTAAGAATTCTAAGCGACATGATTACAGAGCGAATCGGTTAATACATTCGGCTTTACATATTACTTCTCATAATTACCTGACTTTCGGTTTGTTTGTATTTCATTTTGTTAATGAAAATTAATGAATACGACTACCGATTATTATCTGCAATGCATAATTTAAGCTAAATTTAGCCTTGATCTTGTGGCTTTTTGCTATTTTTTGGTGCTAGCCGGGATAACTATAACATGGCATTGCGGATTAAATGAGTGAAGAATTACTTAAAGCAATAGTGCAGCTTTTCGCCATCGTGGCAAAGGAGCGAATTACCGAAGATGAAAGGAATAACATCAAGGAATTCTTATCGCTCCATCTTAATCAGGAAGCCATTAATTATTACCTGGGTCTTTTTGACGATTACAGTAAGAAAATAGGAATTAAAGAAAATCCTTCTGTTGGAGAACTTGATAAGGACACCATTGAGTTTGTTGACGATTGGTCCAATATTATTCAAATATCCAGAAAGGTAAACCAGTCGCTTACTACGCAGCAAAAACTGGTTTTGCTTATCAAAATAATTAACCTGGTAAATGCCGATGGTTCAATTTCAGAACATCAGGAAAACCTGATCTTTTACATAGCTGAGGCTTTGAAGATAGTCCACAAAGATGTGAATGCCATGCGCAGCTTTGTTGTAGGTCAAGACATTGATGAGCTGTCATCCAATGATGTACTGATTATTGATGAGGGTTCAGATGATTTGAAAATTCCCGGACCCAGAATTGTATCAAAAAATCTTACTGGCCTCATTGCAATACTAAAAGTACCTAGTATTGATGCGTATTTTATTAAATACCTTGGGATTTCCACGCTCTATTTGAACAGCATACCTATGCGCAGTAGGAAGATAGATGTATTCCCAACAGGAAGTACTATCCGAGGTAATAAAATAGAACCCATATATTATAGCGATGTTATCAGCAAGTTTCTTGTATCGGAGCAACTAACACAAATTACATTCAGTGCAGAGCATTTGTTTTACCACTTCAAAAGTGGCAAGGCAGGTCTTCAAAACATCAATATCTCCGAGCAGGGAGGAAAGTTAATTGGATTAATGGGAGGGAGTGGGTCTGGTAAGTCTACTTTGCTTAATGTACTTAACGGGACTGAAAAGCCATCAAGTGGCCGCGTGTTAATCAATAGCATGAACATTCACGAAAACCCGGGACAAATAGAGGGTGTTATTGGTTTTATACCTCAAGATGATTTATTGATTGAAGAGTTAAGTGTTTACGATAACCTGTACTACGCTGCCAGGTTATGTTTTGGACATTATTCTGTCTCAAAAATTGTGGCCCTTGTTGAGCGTGTTATTTCTATACTCGGCCTTACTGAAATTCGTAACTTAAGAGTAGGCTCAGTAATGGATAAAACCATAAGTGGTGGACAAAGAAAACGTCTGAACATTGGTTTGGAGTTGCTAAGGGAACCAACGGTTTTGTTTGTGGATGAACCTACTTCAGGACTTTCTTCAAGAGATTCTGAAAACATAATGGATCTTCTTAAGGAACTGGCTCTTCGAGGTAAAATGATCTTTGTGGTTATTCATCAACCTTCCTCCGATATTTTTAAAATGTTTGATTCATTAATCATTCTTGATGCCGGAGGGTTTCAAATATATTATGGTAATCCACTGGAGGCAGTTATTTACTTTCGTGAGATTGTTAATGCAGCCAATAAAAATCAGGGTTCTTGCCCTGAATGCGGCAATGTAAATCCAGAACAGATATTTGATATTATTGAAACACGTATTGTTAATGAGTATGGTCGGTTAACGGAAACTCGTAAAATTTCATCAGGTCAATGGTATCAATATTTTCAAGAAAAAATTAGAGTACCGAAAATATTACATACCAGGGTACAGCTCCCTGTTACACAAAAAATCCCTAATTGGTTTAGCCAACTTCGAATATTTTCTAAACGAGATATACTCGCCAAACTTGCCAATAAGCAATACCTTACAATTAATATTTTTCAAGCGCCACTATTGGCTGCATTCATTGCTTACCTGGTAAAGTACTACGCTACCTTAGGTATTGATAATCCTTCCTATTCTTTTTACAAGAATGAAAACATGCCAGTATTTTATTTTATGAGTGTGGTTGTGGCATTGTTCTTTGGCTTAACCATGAGTGCGGAAGAAATATTTCGTGATAGAAGAATTTTGAAACGGGAACGTTTCCTTAATTTAAGTAAGAGTAGTTACCTGCTGGCCAAGATTGGCGTAATGTTCATGATATCCGCCTTTCAGTCAATCAGTTTTTTAATTGTTGGTAACCTTATTCTTGAAATACCTATTACTGAACTTAGGTATTGGTTTATTTTGTTTGCCAGTTCCTGTTTTGCCAATATGCTGGGCCTTAATATTTCTGCATCATTTAATTCAGCCGTTACTATTTATATACTCATTCCACTTTTGCTGATTCCTCAACTCATGTTGAGTGGGGTGGTGATTAATTTTGACAAGTTCAATCCAAAGTTAACCGATATGGAAGGTGTGCCTTTAATTGGTGAACTTATGGCTTCACGCTGGGCTTTTGAAGCTTACATGGTAACGCAATTCAAAGACAATGCCTTTGAGAAACAATTCTTTGAGATAGAGAAGGAGATTGCCAATGCTGAGTATAAGAAGCTTTACTATATTCCTGTTCTTGAGAGTAAACTGGCCTATTGCTATAACCACCCGGGTTCATGGAGAAATACAAATGACCAAAAAATCGTCAGTGCATTGGAAATATTACGAAATGAAATTGGAAATGAACTTAGATATGTTGGCACTGAGAATTTTTCAGTACTTTCTGAATTGCAAATAGGAGAATTTAATTACAAGACTTATGAGACGACCAAGAATTTCCTGGCCAACTTAAAGGCATATTATTCTAATAAATTTCAAAAGGCATTTGAAAGCAAAGAACAACTCGTATTAAGTTTAACGGATACCCCAGAAAAGCTGGAAACCTATAACCAACTCAGGTCGAGGTACCAGAATGAAGCCATCATGCAGGCGGTTAAAAATTCAAATACGGCAACACGAATCTTAGAAGTAAATAATCACTTGGTTCAGCGTATATATCCCATTTATTTTGATGACCATCGCCCAAGGCATTTATTAGATTTTAAGGCTAATTTTTTTCAATCAACAAAGTATTTTATGGGCTTTAAGATTGACACCTTCTATTTCAATATTGCGGCCATTTGGCTGATGTCGATTATTTTATACATTACGCTTTACTATGATGTATTGAAACGGACTATCAAATTTTTTGAATCTAGGCCAAAAAATAAGCCGATAAGGTAAGCCAAGAGGAGCCACATTCGGCTTTACTTTAATTAATACTTTGATAACAAGTGCTTCAAGATGTAATAATACATCCTTCATAACTTTGCGCAAAGCCTGGTAATTTTTTGAGATTTGCATAGCAATAATAAATGGCTAAAAGAAAAAAGCGGGATGTAGAAGTAGTTGTAATTTCTGATGTTCACCTTGGTACTTACGGCTGTCAGGCAAACGAGCTTCTTCAATACCTAAAAACCATCCGCCCACAAAAGCTTATTCTCAACGGTGATATCATTGACATGTGGCAATTCAGCAAGCGTTACTGGCCAAAGTCGCACATGCAAATTATAAAACATATCACTGGCTTAATGGCCAAAGGCACTAAAGTTACTTACATTCCGGGGAACCATGACGAAATGCTACGTAAGTTTGTAGGTTTTAAAATGGGTTCTTTTGTAATACAGAATAAGGTAGTGCTCAAGCTAAATGGTAAGCGAGCTTGGATTTTTCATGGCGATGTATTTGATATAACCATGCAGTATTCTAAGTGGTTAGCTAAACTAGGGGCGGTGGGTTACGATTTACTTATTCACCTTAATACAATAGTCAATTTTATTCTTTCAAAGTTCGGGCGGGGTAAACTTTCCTTATCAAAAAAAATTAAGGACAGTGTAAAAACGGCAGTTAAGTTTATCAATAGTTTTGAGAAAACTGCAGCCGAAATAGCTATTTCCAATGGGTATGATTACGTGGTATGCGGCCACATTCACCATCCCGAAAAAAGGATAATTCATACCCAAACTGGAGAAGTACTTTACTTGAATTCAGGCGATTGGGTAGAGAACCTTACGGCATTAGAATACAACCAGGGCAACTGGTCTGTTTATCAATACATGGAAGATCCCTACGCGAGGAATATGAAATTACCTAAACATGTAAAAAAGGGATTGGACAATGACGAGATATTTCGCGACCTGGTAAACGAATTTCTTACAGTAAAGAAATGAAAGTACTTTATGCCATTCAGGGAACAGGTAATGGGCATATAAGCAGGGCAAGAGATATTATTCCTGAGTTAAGAAAGCACTGTCAGTTGCATTTGTTTGTTAGTGGTGCGCAGGCGGAGGTTCAATTACCCTATCCTGTTAAGTATCGCTCCAAGGGCCTTAGTTTTTATTTTGGGAAGAAGGGAGGGATTGACTTCATAAAAACATTCAGGCATAATAGTTCAAGAGCTGTGCTTGATGAAATTAAAAACTTTCCAGTTGAGAATTATGATTTGGTAATAAATGATTTTGAGCCAATATCCGCCTGGGCAGCTAAACAAAAAGATATTCCTTGTGTTGCACTAAGTCATCAGTCAGCGCTACTTTCCAGTAAAGTACCTAAACCTAAACTTAGAGATCCTATAGGAGAACTTTTGTTGCATAAGTACGCACCGGCTAAAGACCATGTGGGTTTTCATTTTAAAGAATATGATAAAGATATTTTTACACCAGTAATCCGTGAGGCAATCAGAATCGCGAGGGTAGAAAACAAAAAACATTATACAGTTTACTTACCCGCTTTTGATGACAAGAAACTAGTTCTGTTGCTATCAAAGTTTAGAATGGTTAATTGGCATATCTTTTCAAAGCATACAGATAAGGCTTATCATATCGGCAAAATTTCTGTATTTCCAATTAGAGATGAAGATTTTGTAAGTAGTATGTCCAGTGCTTCCGGAGTATTTTGTGGAGCGGGTTTTGAATCTCCGGCCGAAGCATTGTATATGGGTAAAAAATTATTGGTTTTACCAATGAAAAGTCAATACGAACAACACTGTAATGCTGCTTCGTTAAAGGAATTGAAAGTGCCGGTTTTGAAAAGTTTGAAGAAAAGAAGTTTATATATAATTGAAGAGTGGATAGAAAGTAAGCGAGTTGTCAACATTGATTATCCGGATGTGGCTGCAAATGCTGTCGCAAGGGCTTTAAACCTTGGATCAAAATTTTTAGGACTGTTAATTTTCTGTTTCTTTTTTTATGATTTTTTAAACTGTTAGTAAAGCAACTGTAAAGTTGTAGTAATAACTAAAGCCTATTTTGCTAATAGCGAAAATTTTTTATGAGTGAAAAGAAGAATTACCGCATTTTAGTGGTAGATGATGACCGTGATATTCTTGATTTGTTAGCTTACAACCTTGAGAAAGAAGGGTATAAGGTGAAAACTGTTGAAGATAGTATGAGGGCACTTCCTGCTGCGTTATCCTTTAAACCAGATCTTATTATACTTGACATAATGATGCCCCAAATTAATGGCATCGAAATTTGTAAGCAGCTGAGACAAAAGGAAGAATTTAAAGACACATACATTTTCTTTTTAACAGCAAAGTCTGAAAGTTATTACCAGGTGGCTGCACTTGATACGGGCGGAGATGATTTTATAGAGAAAATTGTAGGGCTTCGTGTATTGACTCACAAGATTAAAATGGTATTGAAGAAAAAGATTGTCATTAGAAAAAGTGTAGCAGAAGTAAGTATAGGATCTATAAAAATTAACAGAAGGAAGGGTACGGTGATATTAAATGGTATGGAGGTTAAGTTATCAAAACCCGAGCTTGAATTGCTCTTCTTGTTTGCCCAAAACCCCCGGAGAACCATTGCAAATGAAAGTATTCAGGATAATATTCCCGGAACAGATACTGTCAGCCCAGCCAAGTCAATTGAAAATTTTATATCAAATCTTACCTTAAAGATGGGCAGGCATCTTATAATGAAGGTCACAGAGGGTAAATACAGACTAAACCTCAAGTATTAAGAGCTGTTTTTAAGCTTCGGTTCAATTACCAACATGTTAATGGTAAAATTGAGCCATTCGACTGCCGATATATTTCCTAATTTCTTATTTTTAGGCGTCTATTTGCCTAAACCTTGTCTATGTACCGCTTTATCCTTTTTAACCTGACACTACTTGTTGCCCCCATTTTTTTATATGCTCAGGATGCTGATGAAATTGCTAAATCTGAGGAGTATTATAAATTGGGCATGGAGATATTTGACTATACTCATCGCAAACAAGCCACTGAGCTATTTTTGCAGGCGGCCGCCCATAATCCCCGAAATGCCAAAGCGCATTTTATGGCGGGCCGATCTATAATGCTTACCATAAACAAGGAGTTCGCGTTACCTCACTTTTTAATGGCCTATGAGCTTGATCCTAAAGTGGACGAAGAGATATTGTATTACCTGGGGCAAGCCTATCATCATGATGAAGACTTTGATATGGCCATGGAGTTTTACAACAGGTATTATTTCAAATTGGTGCGTTCTATGGATTTCAGAAAGGCCGACAAAATTCATGAAGTAAATCGAAAAATGTTTGAATGTAGAAATGCCATGATTTATAAAGAGAATCCGGTAGATGTAGTCATTACTCACTTAGATGAAAATATTAATTCTGAATGGCCAGACTATGCACCTACAATAAATGCAGACGGAACCTTTATGGTTTTTACTTCAAGAAGACCGGATGATAATTCCAACCCTACCATTGCAGACGATTACGAATATTACGAGGAAATATTTTATTCAAAAAAAGTGAATGGGGTGTGGGGGCCCGCTAAAAATATTGGGGCGCCCATTAACACAAGCTATCATAATGCAAGTGTTAACCTCTCTCCAGATGGCAAAGAGATGTTTCTATATAGCGATGCCAATGGAGGTGATATTTATTTCTCATTGATGGATGTGGCTGGTAACTGGAGTTCACCCAAATCATTGGAGGGCATCAATTCACCATACCTCGAAAACTCAGCTTCAATAACCCGAGATGGAAAGACGCTATATTTTACAAGCGACAGGCCGGGTGGATACGGAGGAACAGATATTTATGTAGCAACAATGGGTCGTAATAATCGTTGGGGAGACATTCGTAACCTCGGTCCGGTTGTAAACACAGAAATGGATGAAGAGGCTGTATTTGTTTCTGCTAATGGTTTGCATTTGTATTTTAGTTCAAATGGCCATGCAGGCATGGGCGACCTGGATATTTATAGGGCAAGTTTTGATACCGTAAATAATGAGTGGGGTAAGCCTGAGAATTTGGGGTACCCTATCAATTCTGTTGAAAGCGATATTTTCTTCGCTCTTACCGGAGATGAAGATTTTGCGTACATGTCGACCGTAAGACAAGGCAGTATAGGTGAACAAGATATTTTTCTGATTGATATGCGTAATTGGCAACCGCTTGCCGATGATGTTTTCTTGTACAAAGTGCCTGCCCAGCTAAGCGATGACCCGGTGAATGTGCGTATGGAATTGGTGGTTGTGGATAATGAAGAAAAAACTCCTGTAGAGGCTAATGTTAAATTACTTTCGGGAGATAATGATCTCTATACATTTTCAAAGAAAGGACAGGGAGTGTATACCTATGCATTTGAAATAGATGCAAAGCAATCGCGTCATAAGGTAATTGTACAAACCGAAGGTTATTTTACCTATTTGAAAGACCTTCATTTGTTGGGTAGAGCTCAAAAAGATTTTGAAATAGCAGATACCATTTACTTGCATAAGGCCATACAAATTACCGCACCAGTACAAATGATTTCTTGTGTAATCGATGTTTATTTTGCGCATGATAGTGATGAGCCTTTATCACTTGCTGGTGTGCAGGGTTTACTTAAGCTCATGAATGCTTCGGCTTCCATGACTATTGAGATAAGGGGATATACAGATAACAGCGGTCATCCAGATTACAATAAGGACCTGAGTTTTAGAAGGGCCCAGCAAGTAAGAAATTATTTACTGAAATCTGGAATTGATGAGTCACGCATTGCAGCCACTGGCCTGGGCCAGGAGCAACCCATTGCCGACAATAAAACTATGGAAGGAAGAAGAATGAACCGAAGGGTAGAATACGTTGTCATTACAGATTGAGATACTTAGTTTAGCCGGGTCTTAAAATAAAGCTAAGGTATAGTGACAGACTCATTATCAACGGCCATACAATTTATTAATACTACTTCCAGTCATGTATTCCTAACTGGAAAAGCAGGTACAGGCAAGACCACCTTTCTTAAAGATTTATCCGGATATACACACAAAAATTACATTGTAGTAGCACCTACTGGAATAGCCGCACTCAATGCCGGTGGGGTAACTGTTCACTCCCAGTTTCTATTGCCTTTTGGTACTTTTCTTCCCGAGCGTTCTTTACCTGTTGATTTTAGTTATGAAGGTGGGTACTACAGTCAGGATGTCTTGGCCAGAAAACACCCCTTGAACAGTGCCAGAAAGCAGGTACTGCGTTCCATTGATTTATTAGTGATTGACGAGGTGAGTATGTTGCGTGCAGACTTACTGGATGCCATAGATTATCGATTAAAAGCTGCGAGAGGAAACTTTAAGCAAAGCTTTGGGGGCGTTCAATTATTATTGATAGGTGATTTGTATCAATTGCCCCCGGTAATTAAGCGAGAAGATGAAAAAATTTTAAAAGCTTATTACAGCTCCCCGTGGTTTTACGAATCAAGAGGACTTAAAGAAAGCAGCTTTGTGTATATAGAGTTGGATAAAATTTACAGGCAGCAGCATGCAGACTTTATACAATTGCTTAATAATTTAAGAAACAATACTGTTAGCCATCACGACATTGCTGTACTTAACAGCTACTATCGAACAACAGAGGAAATTAAAAAAATAACTGAGGTAATTACACTCACCACACATAATCGTAAGGCCGATGAATTAAATCAAACGACTTTACAAGCATTGGCATCTCCCTCTTATTTTTTTGAGGCAAGAATAACTGATGATTTTCCTGAAAATATGTTTCCGGTACAATCAAAACTTGAGCTTAAGAAAGGCGCTCAAATAATGTTTGTCAAGAACGATACGGAAGAAAAGAGATATTTTAATGGAAAGCTGGCCATAGTAAATAATATAAGTTCAGCTACAGTAGAAGTTAAAATGAGTGGAAGTAATGAATTGTATACTTTAAAAATGGCGACATGGCAAAACAAAAAGTATACTATTGATCCAGAGACCAGAATACTGAACGAAGATATTATTGGCACTTTTGAACAGTATCCTGTGAAACTGGCTTGGGCCATTACAGTTCATAAAAGTCAGGGACTTACATTTGATAAAGCCATTATAGATGTGGGGCAGGCGTTTGCCGATGGGCAGGTTTATGTTGCACTGTCGCGCTTGCGTACTTTGGATGGGTTGGTATTGAGTGCACAAATTAATCCTGGAGTTATCCGCACGGATAAGAGTATTGTTTCATTTACTGAGGATAATAATCGCCCGGATGATTTACATAATCAAATGAAACAAAAGCAGTTGGATTTTATTCAGCTGTTAATCAATAAGACGTATGATTTTTCCACTTTATTAAAAGAAATAAAATATATACAAAAAGATGGAGTTGAAATTAAAGGTTTCAAAGATGCTTCCATGCAACCCGTTTTATCACAAATAGCAATTGCATTGCAGGCTGAGAAAGAAAATACTGAAAAATTTAGAATACAACTAACACATATTTTGCGAAGCGGAGACAAGGAATTATTGTTGGAGCGAATTAAAAAAGGAAGTATATATTATAAGGGGAAGCTACAGGAGAATTTGAAGTTGCTTTTAACGCACATGGCAGAAGTAAGTAAGCTTAAAAGAGTGAAGACTTACTTAAATCAATTAAATGATTTGGACCAGTTATGCTGCAGACAGATAGCTGACCTTGATAAAGTTGCCTATTTGACCGAGGGAATATTGAAAGGTGTGTATAAGTTTGACTTACAAAAGTTTAATCAAACGCTTGCGATTGAAAGAACGGCTTTGATTCAGGAAGTACAAAAGAATGTGGGCGGAGAAGTAATATCCAAAGTGAGTTTGCCGAAGGGAAAATCAAAGAAGAAAAGGAATGAACAAAGTACTTACGATGTAACCCTAAATTTACTCAATGAAGGGAAGGACGTAACGCAAATAGCTAAGGAAAGGGGTTTGGTGGTGGGTACCATTGAAGGCCATTTGGCAAAGGCAGTTTCGGAGGCGCGCATAAGTATTTTTAAGTTTATGACTGAAGATGAGGTGAATACGATTTCAAAAGCAATTGAAGAAATGCCTGTTGATTTCAGCTCGAAGGAGTTGTATATTAAAATGAACGGACAATATGGTTATGGCAAACTCAGGGCAGTTATGGCGCATCTGGGTAAGAAGTCAGTAAAAAAAAATAAAAAAGAGTAGAAGTAGCATTAATTTGAAGGATACCAATTCTTTAACCTCACTTCAATATTTGCATTGCCCTCATTGACTATATTCTTGAATGCGGCCACATCACTTAATCCATCACGACCTCGGTAATGAAAGGGATAAACAATTTTAGGTTGAAAATCGAGTACTGCACTTGCGGCTTGTTCTATGCTCATGGTAAAGGGTTGATTCATACAAACAAAAGCAATATCAATATTCTTCAAAGTGCGCATTTCAGGTATATCCTCGGTATCGCCAGAAATATAAACATTCTTACCGCCAAGGTTCAGTACATATCCATTGCCTCTTCCTTTCGGATGCCTTGACTCTGTACTTTCGGGTAAATTATACATAGGCAGGGCTGTAATGGAGATGCCCAATTGTTCAATATTTTTTCCATTGCCAATAGCTATTGACTTTACTTTCAATTGATCAGGAAGTAATTCTTTAACCGCCTGAGGAACCACTAAAATAGCCTTGCTGCTTTCAATAGCATTAAGAGTTTCCAGGTTCATGTGATCTCCGTGGATGTCTGTTATCAGGATCAAATCTGGTGCGGCAATTCCTTCAAATAGTTTTGAGCCTCCATAAGGATCAATATAAATGGTTTTGTTGTTCCAGGTCAACACCAAAGTAGCGTGCAAAACAGGCTGGATACTTATTTGTCCATTGCTTGTATCAATAAAATCTGGTGTATCTAATTGAGCGAGACTCAAGTATGGAAAACTGAAGGATAGTAAAAAAAAATGATATAATAGCTTTCATATAGCGATTTGTTAATGTCTAACCACTTGAGCTTACTTTTGTTATGCGTTCTTCAAAGTGAAATAAAATTTACTTCCTTTTCCAGGACTGCTTTCTGCCCATATTTTACCTTGATTTTTTTCAATAAAATCTTTGCATAGCTTTAACCCAAGCCCTGTTCCTTTCTCTTGTTGTGTGCCTTGCTGACTGATTACATTTAATTCAAAAAGTTTGTCAAGCGTATCCTTTTCCATGCCTATGCCTGTATCGCTTATGCAAACTATAGTTTCTATAGGTCCCGGTTCTTCAGTAACAATTATTTGACTATTGCTTTTACAGAATTTAATTGCATTACCTATAAGATTTCTTATCACCAGGCTAATCATTTCCTGGTCTGCGTTTACATAAGTATTTTCACTTGTTTGATCAATAATATGAATCTCTTTGTCTCTTGCTCTTTTATCAAGCAATTGTACTTGCGATTGCACCACTTCTTTGAGATTAAAATCAGTGGTATTGATAACTTCACCTTCAAGTTGACTTTTAGACCAGTACAAAAGATTTTCAAGAAGGGTAGAAGTATTACTCACATTTTTGGTAATGGAAGGTAAAATATCTTTGAATTCGCTTTCCGAAATTGCACCGGATTCAGCAATGGTTAGAAGCCCTTGTAAGCTCGCAAGTGGTGAACGTAAATCATGAGCAATAATTGAAAATATTCTGGTCTTTAGCTGGTTCAATTGTTCAAGCTCATTGGCTTGTGTTTTGAGTTTTTTCGATGCTTCTTTTCTGTCGGTAATTTCCCAAAAAAGGAGCAGGGTGCCGATAAAGTTTTTTTCATTGTCGTATAGGGGAGTAACGGCAATTTCATAGTACCGATTTTTATTATTCTGCTTTATCTTAATTTCTATTTTAGTATCTTTTTTTCTGTTAATGATATGATGTAAGCTGTATTCTTTAAGCAGTACTTCATGTAATTTTAATCCAATTATTTTGTTTGATAATGGACGGAGAATTTCACTCATGGTTTTATTAAGGTCAACTACATGGGTTTCCTTGTCAAGTACCATCATGCCCTCTCTTATGCCCTGAAGTACTTTGCCACGTGCAAAAGGTACTACATCAAATAACTTGTAATTTATAAGTCCATAACTTATTACAGATGATGTTGCTATAAAAGCATAGGGTGTAATATCGACAAATTCGATAATTCTAAAACCAATCAGGTTCAATATGTTCGCAATCCAAGGTATTGATACTCCGACTAGAATCAGGCGCACTTGTTTTTTAAATACTATGTCTGCCTTTTGATATTTCGAGAAAAGCATGGCAAGTCCTGCGCCCAATAGGAAATAAAAATAAACTGTATGCACATAATACCAGGGTCCTCTTGAAATGGAAAGTAAGTTAATATTTTGAAAAGTATTTAGTTCAACATGCTCATAGTAGAAATGATGCAGATCATTAGTCCAAACGAGTGTTAACGTAATAGTCGGGATAATAAGTATCAAAAATACATTACGCTTATTTAACCACTCATCCTTGTTGATAAACTTAATACAAAAGATAATCCAGATCACAGGTATAAATGCAATACCAATGTACCTGAGATTACTCCAGAATAATGCTTCGCTAAGTGAGCGGCCGGCTAAGGCAAATGCATAAGTTGTAGCCCAAACTCCGGTAAGAAGTATAAGAACTGCAAACCATTTAATAACTGTATGATTCCTTTGAAAAAGAACAAAAGAAATCATAAATGCCAGCACGCCTGACACAAGTAAAGTAATGGAGAACGTATTAAAATGTAAACTCATGAGGCGTTCAAAACCGATTAGTACTAAAGTATTGATTTTCAACTTTAAAAACCAATAAATACTGTTCAAATTCGTACACACAGCTGTTCATAAATGTGCCTGCTTACTCGATTAACAGGGCCTCAGGCTCCAATAGGCAACCTTACAATTTTGGCTTCTCATTTGTTTAATGATTTGCTAAATAAGAATAATGAATACATTTATAGCGATCATCCTTTGGTGTTTTTTGCTAATCGTCTGCTGGCCACTGGCTTTATTGATGATTTTTCTGTTTCCAGTAATATGGCTCATATTGCTACCATTTAAGGTGATTGGCCTGAGTATAGAACTAGTGTTCAACCTAATAAGTGCTGTACTGCTTTTTCCCTTCAAAGTTTTGAAATCAATTTGAATAGGGTACATGCAACCATTAATGATAAATTTCCATCTTAATCTTAAATAATCACTGTAAACCAATAATTATGAAGAATCAGGTGTTACTAATCCTCTTTTTTGTATTGATAGCTTCAACATTTGCTATTGCACAAAAAACTATTGACGCGAAGCAAATCAGTAAATCGGCTAAAGCAGGAAAGGACGTTGTATACGATGGTGTTATTGTAAGAGGCATGCTGGATTTTACAAATTATTCAGAAGAAGTAGATAATCTACCTACAAAATCTTGGCGGTGGTGGAACACTGGATCAAATTATAAAAATGAACGTGTTATTGAAGGCAAGATTTTGTTTAGAAATTGCACATTTAAAGATGACGTAATTGCCTATATCGTAGAACAGGATGAATACCTCTTTACCGCCTCATTTGATAATGAAGTGGTTTTTGAGAATTGCACATTTAAAGGATTAGCAGCATTTAAGTACAGCACTTTTGAAAGTAAAGCAGATTTTAGTGATAGCCGATTTGAAGATGAAATGAATTTTAAGTATGCTAAATTTTATCGCTCAGCCAATTTTTCAGGGGTAAGCTCAAGAGAAGAAGCCAATTTTAA
>CAZVFM010000052.1:0-14386 GCA_964626095.1 uncultured Roseivirgaceae bacterium
AATGCGTAAGAAAATGAAACTTGAAAATGTATTGAACCCTACGCTGGAAGAAGTAGAAGTTTGGCTTAATAACTAATTAGCATCAATTAAAAATTATCAAAGAATGACCTGTTGCGATCGATCTTCAGGTCTTTTAGCATGGATGATTTGACGCGGATGTTGAAAGAGTAATTCTGGAATCTTCCGAATGGGGTCCAATTAAAAGACATTGCCCAGCAATGCAGGTCGCGATTAATACCGATGTTGGTAATGGTAACGTCTTTTTGCTCAAAGTCATACCCCGTGCTGAAGTTAATCTTCCATTGATCGGTAAGTGATAAATCACCTCTTAGGTTCATGGTTTGAATAATTCTTGGATCTTCAAATCCACGCTTGGTGTAGCTAAGGTTGTAATTAATGGATAAGCTCCAGGGTATACTGAAATCAACATATACATCCGGATTATTTATCAGAAATTGTTTATCAGATTCTGATAGGTCAGAATCAAGAATTCTGTCCCGGGTATTATTTTCAGAATCTCTTGCTTTGGGGTTAAGGTTAGTGCTTACCGCAAGATTCGCACTTGTTATTTGCCCCAGAGAAAATCCGTTTTCCCAGCGATAAGCATCTACTCTTCTTTGAAATACCCTGCGGCTTCCATCTGGCCTGTTTTGCACACTATCAAGTCTATATTGATAGGGGTCTAAAGTAGCGCCTAAATTCAAACTCAATTTGCCTTGTAAAATATTGGTATTTGCCACCAGGTTGATATTGTTGAGTTTGAATGAATCGGCAACAATATTATAAGCGCTGTTTATTGCAAAGTTGTTCAGCAGTGGAATTTTTTTAGCAATTGAATCAGTCGGACTTTTTACTTTCATTTCCAAACTGTTTGAAACACCAAAACCTATATTCCCACTATTACCAATGTTTGATCCTCCGAAAATAAAACCTTCGTGACGTGATTTATATATTAGTCGACCATCAGGAAAATCAAATTTTTGAAAATAATCCTGAGAAGCTTTTGTAAAATCGGGTGTATAACTAAATGAAACATTGGGGTTTATTATGTGGCGTATAGCTTGCACATTTCCTTTCTTAAATGTTTTCATTCCATACACTCGGGTATTTAAACTTGCACTGAAGCCGTAATTTGAAATTCGATTAAATCCCTGAATAGTATCAGCTACAACAATTAACCTTCTTTCTGCATCATACATCCAGTCGAGCTTTTCGAAGTACCAACGCTCTTCATAGTTAATGCTTGGGGTAAGCGTAAAATGTTTAAATGCTTTGATGGTGGTAGCAATAGGTGCCTGGTGTCGGATTCCTTTTCTTGAATTTTCAAACAAATTAGGAAGCGTTTCAAAGTTAAAAGGTGCGATGCTGTCTTGAAATTCACCTGGGATGCGTCCAAGATTATTGGTAATACGGTTGTTTGCATTCATGTTATACCTGATGTTCAGGTTATCGAGCGGAGACTTTTTTAAACTTGGGGTTTTCTTTTGGAATGGGTAAATGTTGTTCATGTTAAAACTTAAGTCAGGTGCTCCTATCTCTACTTCGTTGGTAATTAGGTCTTGCGTGTGCCTGAAATTAACCCCCATACTAAATGGTGTTCCTGAAAAAGTTTTATTGTACGATACATTCGAATTCATTTTGCGAGTAGTTTGATCCATTCGCTGTGAATTCTGATTCATATTTACGCCAAGAAAATTATTTTGATTAAAGGTGGAAGTAGCCGCCTGGACAGATGCTGAAAATCTTCCTGTGCCTCGACTTTGGGGTGAGTGTGACCATGCCAGTCGGTAGTCATTTGATGCACTTTTATCTTCAATCCGGGTATCAATTCTTGTTTTAGTATAGTTGAAGGTCATGCTTCCGGTGTATCGGTACCGCTTACTGTAATTAGTACTAACATTCAAAGCGGTCGATCCTTTGGAATAGATATCTCCGGTGAGTGCCAACTTTACATATTCGCTGATATCAAAAAAATATCCACCTCCCCTAAGAAACAATCCGCGTAATCGTTCGTCACCATACGATGGGATAATAATTCCAGACTTACTTTCCTTCTGTGCAGGAAACATTCCAAAAGGTAAGCCAAGTGGTGTAGGTACATCATTTATCTCCATATAAAATGGCCCCGATACTATTTTATCGTTCGGGATGGCTTTAGACTTGACCGAGCGAATGCGAAAGTGTGGATGTTCCAAATCACAAGTAGTGTATGTATTGCCTAAACTGAGCAACTCATCGCGTTCATTTTTGTAAACCGTTGCCCCATGCAGGTAACCATCACCTTGCTTGGTTACTACCTCAGCAATACGGGCCCTTCCGGTTTTGTAATTATATACCAGGTCGCGTGTTTCGTACACCTCATTGCCATCTTTAAATATTGGAAAGCCTACTCTTCTGCCTAGAGAATCTCTTTTGCCATTTGCCGAAAGCGTGTTCAGCATATAATTAATTTCTATTTCATCGGCCTCGAGTTCAATAGAACCATAAATAATGTGAGCATCGCCATAAAGTTTTACTATTTTTCCTCCTACCAGGTAGATAATGGAATCATTGGCAGCATACTTGATAGTAGTTTCAATGTCGCTTTTTGGCTTGGGGCTTGTAGACAAACTATCCAGGGCATTTCTGCTGGTATCCGATTCAGAGATTAAGGTACCCTGTCGGATATTGCCTGGTGGAATGGTGTCCTGGTTTTGGGAAATTTGGGGGTTGGGGGTTCTAACTTGTCTTTCGACTTGGGCCTCTAAACTGTGACTAAAAAAAAGTGTAAGAAAAAAGAATATAGGTATGTATTTGAATACAAACCACTTAATTGAATGTTTAGCTTTAAGTAAAAAATTCACAACTTTGCCTAAGATTTACGGAATAAGCTTTAACAATATCATTCAAACCACCAGAAATACCTGGCTAGCGCTCCTCATATTAGCAATAACCTTGCTAAACTCAGCCGCATGGGCCCAAAACGCTGCGCCTAAAATATTTATGGTATGCATTGATCCTGGCCATGGTGGTGCTCACCCGGGTACATCAGGCAAGTTTACTAAGGAAAAAGACATTACACTAAAAGTAGCACTCAAGTTGGGGAAGATAATTGAGGAGAACGCTAATGATATCAAAGTGATCTATACCCGTACCACTGACAAGACACTCGGCCTTAAAGAGCGGGCCGAGCTTGCTAATAATAACCATGCGGATATTTTTGTTTCCATACACGCCAATTCATTGCCGGAAGAAACTCCGGATGCGCGTAAGCAGTCCATTTTCGGAACTGAAACTTATGTGCTGGGATTACATAAATCGCAGGAAAGTCTTGAAGTAGCCATGAGAGAAAACTCAGTAATCTTGTTAGAGGAAAATTACGCTGAAAAGTACGAGGGTTTTGATCCGAAGTCGCCCGAATCATATATTTTATTTAGTCTAACACAATCTGCGAATCATGAATCCAGTATTCGCTTGGCCAGTTTAATTGAAGACCAGTTTGGTACGAGAGCCGGCCGTAGAAATCGTGGAGTAAAGCAGGCGGGTTTTCAGGTATTGTGGGAAACGGCCATGCCCGCTGTTTTAGTGGAAATTGGTTATCTTTCGAATACTAAAGAGGAGAAGGAATTAAACGATCCTCTTGTTCAGGAATATATCGCTTCGGCCATTTTTCGGGCCATCCGCGATTATAAAAATGAGGTTGAATTAAAAAAGTAGTAAAAAGTGAGAATATCCAGAGAGGTTAAAGTTGGTCTCTTCATGACCATCTCCATCATCATGCTTTATTTTAGTTTCAATTACCTGAAGGGTATTGATTTTTTTAGTGCTACCAATAAGTACTATGCGATTTATCAAAACGTGGCCGGCTTGACAGTGTCAAATCCTGTCTTCGTAAATGGTTATGCTGTGGGAAGGGTAAGTAATATCGGCATATTGCAGGACCGGCAAAATAAAATCCTGGTAGAGATAGATATTAACTCTAGTGTGAAGTTAGGCGATTCAACCGTAGCCGTTTTAAAAAGCGACTTATTTGGTAGTAAATCATTAGAGCTTTATATTGGTCAGATAAGTAAGACATTAGAACCGGGTGATACCCTCATTGCAGAACTTGATAAGGGCATAGCAGAAATTTTTGCTGAAAGTGCACAACCGGTGGCCAGCAACCTTGAGTCAACCATTAAGAAAATAAACGCCATTCTTGATAACTTAACTGGTAATAGTGATAAACTCAATCAGTTGATGATAGGTTTTTCTGAAACGCCTGTACTTGTAAATGAAACCTTGTTGAATACCAATCGAGCCATCGATGAACTCAAAGTTTCCATGAGTAGTACAACCGATAAACTGAAAAGTACGCTAAGTACAACCGACCCTATTTTACAGAACATCAAGATAACAACTGACTCAATCAAGCAGCTTGAATTGAGAAAAACATTGTTACAGATTCAAGAGACAATAAATAACTTGAATACAACCCTTGCAGGTTTTCAACGCACAGATGGCACCCTTGGTAAACTCATGAATGAAGATTCATTGTACATGAATTTAAATCAGACCATGCTAAGTCTTAACGACCTGATCAACCATATGAATAATAATCCCAAACATTTCTTTTCTCCGTTAGGCAAAAGCAGTAAGAGAATACAACGCGATTTAAGAAAAGAAGAAGAGCAGGCTTCAGGTAATAACTGATTTGTCCCTTTTGGGCTTTTTAAGCAATTTGCCCTCATAATTACTTGCATAGATGGCTACGGATATTGAATTCAATCGCAACGAAGACCAGTTTAAACAAATGCTCTATCAAATGGAGCTCAAGGCCGCAAAAACTAAGCTGGGTGGCGGAGAAAAGAAAATCCAGGATCAACACCAGAAGGGAAAGCTTACTGCACGCGAGCGCGTAGACTATTTATTAGATAAAAACTCTGAATTTCTTGAGATAGGCCTGTTTACTTCCGATGGCATGTATGAAGATGTTGGTGGCTGTCCTTCGGGAGGTGTAGTAATCGGCATTGGATACATTCATGGAAAGCAGTGTATGGTAGTATCAAACGATGCGACCGTAAAAGCAGGCGCCTGGTTCCCGATTACAGCCAAGAAAAATTTGCGTGCACAGGAAATAGCCATGGAAAACCGATTGCCTATTATTTACCTGGTGGATAGTGCGGGGGTATTTCTTCCAATGCAGGATGAAATCTTTCCTGATAAAGAACATTTCGGTCGGCAGTTCCGCAACAACGCAAAAATGTCATCTCTGGGTATCGTTCAAATTGCTGCAATTATGGGAAGCTGTGTGGCGGGTGGGGCATACCTGCCAATTATGAGTGATGAAGCCATGATAGTGGATAAAACCGGTTCTATATTTTTGGCCGGACCTTACCTGGTTAAAGCAGCCATTGGTGAAACAGTTGATCAGGAGACGTTGGGAGGTGCTGCAACACATTGTGAAATATCAGGGGTTACAGATAATAAATTTCCGAACGATCAGGCTTGTCTGGATTATATCCGATCGGTTTTTGAAAAGATTGGTGATTATGAGAAAGCTGGCTTTGATCGTGAGAAAGCAAAACCACCAAAAGAAAATCCGGAAGAACTATTGGGCTTATTCCCGCTTGATCGCGTAAAGCCGTACGATATCATGGATATTATTAAACGACTGGTAGACAATTCGGCTTTTGACGAGTACAAAGCACTGTATGGTAAAACCATCGTATGCGGTTATGCACGCATCGATGGCTGGGCAGTAGGCATAGTGGCCAATCAGCGTAAAGTGGTAAAGTCAAAGACCGGAGAAATGCAGATGGGCGGAGTGATTTATTCAGACTCTGCCGATAAAGCTGCGCGTTTTATTATGAATTGCAATCAAAGAAAAATTCCATTGCTTTTTATTCAAGATGTAAGCGGTTTTATGGTGGGCAGTAAAGCAGAGCATGGCGGCATTATAAAAGATGGCGCAAAAATGGTGAATGCCATGGCAAATTCTACAGTACCGAAGTTTACTATTATTACCGGAAATTCGTATGGTGCCGGTAACTATGCCATGTGTGGTAAAGCCTACGATCCCCGATTAATTTTTGCCTGGCCTACGGCTCAAATAGCAGTAATGAGTGGGGCTTCTGCAGCAAAAACCCTTTTACAAATTAAAGTGGCGGGTTTAAAGGCCAAAGGCAAAAATATCAGTAAAGAGGATGAGGACGCTTTATTGAAAGAAATTACCGATCGCTACAATGAACAATTGAGTCCATATTATGCTGCCGCCAGATTGTGGGTTGATGGTATAATCGATCCGCGTGAAACCCGAAAGGTGATTTCAATAGGAATAGAAGCCGCCAACCATGCCCCGGTTGAAAAATTTAACGTAGGTGTTATCCAAACTTAGAAAATCTGTAAATTGTTTTGCTGTTATTTACTTAATCAAAAGCATATTGACACCTCAATACTTAATCCCAATTAATGAAGGATACTGAATTCAAAGCACTGGTTTCTTTACTTGATGATGAAGATACACAAGTGGTGTCACATGTTGAGGAGAAGATTCGTTCTTTGGGTAAAGAGGTAATTCCTTACCTGGAAGAGGAGTGGGAGAAGAATTTTAATCCGGATGTACAACGGAGAATAGAAGACATCATCCACGACTTGCAATACGAACAAGTGAAAGAGAGGCTGAGGGATTGGTATAATTCAGGGGATCAGGATTTATTGAAGGGCATGTGGACAATTGCTACATACCAATACCCCGATCTGGAATATGAAAAAATAAGCCACGAACTGGAGCAAATTTATTACAGTGTTTGGCTTGAATTTAAACCTGACCTGCATCCTGTAGATCAGGTAAAGATTGTTAACGGAGTAATTTTTCAGAAATTAAAGTTTGGCGCCAACACGAAAAATTTCCACTCGCCAGGTAATAGCATGCTAAATGTTGTACTTGAAACGCACAAGGGAAATCCAATTACACTTTGTGTTATATATCTGCTAGTGGCAAGAAAATTAAAATTACCTGTTCACGGGGTAAACTTGCCTAACCTTTTTGTACTCACCTATAAAGATGAACGCTACAAACAGTTTTATATCAATGTATTCAATAGAGGGTTGATCTTTTCAAAGGAAGATATTGAAAACTATATTAATGAACTTAGAATGGTACCGCAAGATTCATTCTTTCAACCCTGCTCAGATGTAGAAATCATCAGAAGAGTATTGCGCAATCTTATAATGGCCTTTGAGAAAATAGGTGAACACGCCAAAGCTGAAGAAGTAAAAAGTTTGTTATTGGAAATAAGTGATGGATCTGACCTCGGCTTATGAATCTGCCGGGCAAGGGGCAGTGTAACATAATACATAAGCATCTTTAATTTCATAATTCATTGTAATTCTGAAATTTTTGTTAGAGGTAAAAATATTTCCAATGATTTGCCCTTCATCTTTAAAATCAAAAGGTTCTATAATGAGTTGTTTTTTAAAAGTAATATTACCCATGCTGTAATATTTATACAGGGTTTCTTTGGCACACCAGTACAGGCAGATTTTTTTGATATCGTTATCAGCGTATAGTAATTCTTCATCTGCCATAAATCTTGATGAAAGCCCCAACAGCTTAGGCCTTGCTTGCTCAATGTCTATACCAACGACATGTTTGTTGCTTATTATGGCCGCAACGTTAGGATAAGAATGTGAAATGGAAAGTTCTATACTTTCATGATTAATTAAAATAGGTTTGCTATTAGTATCTTTCGTGATGCCATAATATTTTAAGCCCATACTTTCACAAAGATGTTTAACGCAATTGCGAGCCGCCAACCACTCCAGCTGTTTTTCACGATTTTTTATATCTGCTGGTACGCGATGATTTTCGCCCAGGCTTGACTGCAGCTGTTCTGCACTTTCATTGATCAGCCAAACGGCCATGCTGTGATTATTTCCCCAGTATTTTGTTTTTATTAAAGGCATTGATTATGCGGTGCTTTTGACCATTTTTGACTCAATTTATAAAATACTTGTTCGTTATGACCAAAGTGGAGGTGAATAAACTACATTCTTTAAAAGGGCATAGCGATTGTATTTATACCCTTGAGCCCGGAGCCTTGCCCGAACAGTTTTTTTCTGGTGCAGGTGATGGCATGGTAGTTCTCTGGAATATGAAGTCACCGGAGAATGGAAAATTAATTGCTCGCTTGCCAAATTCAGTTTATGCAATGCATTTTCATCGCCCTAGCGAACTGCTTGTGGTTGGACATAACTATGAAGGCATCCACGTTATCGACATGCAGAATAATAAAGAAGCAGCCTCACTTAAAATTACCGATGCCGCCATTTTTGATATTAAGTCATATGGTAATACACTTTTTGTAGCCGATGCTAAAGGTGCGGTTCATGTGCTAGACCTTGCGAATTTGAAGCTGCTCACCAAAATCAAATGCTCTGAAAAAAGCGCCAGGACTATCGCGATCAATACCACCTTAAATGAAATAGCTATAGGCTACAGTGATAATTTTATTCGAATTTTTACTTTGGATGACTTGCAAATAAAACACGAAATTCCAGCGCACAATAATTCGGTTTTTAGCTTGGTTTATACCCCGGATTGGCAGTATTTGTTAAGCACTTCAAGAGATGCGAAAATTAAGCTATGGGATGCGGCCGGTGGATATACGCTTTTGAATGAAGTAGTAGCCCATATGTTCGCCATTAATCACCTGCACTTTAGTGCTGATGGTAAACATTTTGTAACTTGTAGCATGGATAAATCCATAAAGGTTTGGGATGCCGCTGCCATGAAATTGCTTAAGGTAATTGATCGTGCGAGGCATGCCGGGCATGGAACCTCGGTAAACAAACTTTACTGGTCGGCCTATAATAATTACCTTGCTAGTGCAAGTGACGACCGTAATATATCTTTGTGGGACATTCAGTTTAATGATCATTCATAGCATACAATATATTAAAGATGAAAATTACACCGCTTGATATTCGTCAGAAGTCGTTTGAAAAGAATTTCAGAGGATATGATAAAGATGAAGTAAACGCTTTTTTACTCTCTCTTTCGCAAGAATGGGAGCGATTACTTGATGAATCTAAAGAATACCGCATTAAACTTGAAGGAGCCGAGAGAGAAATTGTAAAATTGCGTGAAGTTGAAAATTCTCTTTTCAAAACGCTTAAAACAGCAGAAGACACGGGAGCGAACTTAATCGATCAGGCACGCAAGGCAGCCGAATTGCATTTAAAAGAGACACAAATGAATGCGGAGGGTATGCTTAGTGAAGCTCGCACCAAAGCGAAAGATACTCTCGAAGAAGCAGAAATGCGTGCAAAAGAAATTCTAGATGAAATGGAAGAGCGACTAAAACTGCTCACACAGCACTACAAAACACTCCAGAGCATGCGAGATGATGTCATTGCGGAGATTAAACGCTTCTCTGGGGATACATTAGATAAAATTGAGCGGTTGAATAAAAACAACGAATCCTTTGATGCGGATAAGCATTTGGCAATGGCGAGACGAGAAGTGAATAAGTCATTATTTCCCAACGAAGATTCCGGGAAGGCGCAACCCAAAAATGAGAGACAAACACCGCCTGCCAGCCAGCAAGAAGCGCAGCCAGTAACTCAATCTAAAAAATCAGGTTCTTTCTTTGATGATATAGATTAATGGGAAGGGTGTCATTGCGAGGCTTGGAATTTCATGCCTATCATGGTGTGTACCAACATGAACGAACCTCAGGAAATAAGTTTGAGGTTGATATATCAGTTGAAACTGAATTCAACGATTCAGCTTTTGAAGATGAACTAAGTGGCACCATCAATTATGAAGATCTCTATGCCATTGTAAAAGATGAAATGGAACGGCCATCTAAATTACTTGAATCAGTTGCTAACCTAATTGCACTTAAAGTATTTGCAAGCTTCCCATCAGCGACTGAAGTAAGTGTAGAGATTTCAAAGTTCAATCCTCCAATTGGTGGGGTATGTAAAAAGGCAAGTGTAACAGTAATTAAAAGAAAATGAATAGAATGTTTTTTTTATTAGTTTTTAGTCTGTTGCTCAATGTTGGGTCAGCGCAAGATAAGGCACTTTATAAAATATTTGATAAAGGAGCAAAGCCCACCGACTACAATGATCTCTTAAAAAAAGCCGACAAATCCGATATAATTCTCTTTGGAGAGCTGCATGATAATCCTGTAATACACTGGCTGGAGTTACAATTACTAAAAGATCTTTATCAGAATGAGAAGAATATTGTGATCGGAATGGAAATGTTTGAAGCCGATGATCAGATTGTTTTGAATGAATTTTTAAACGGGTCTATTGAAGAGAGGCACCTTACTTCAGAAGCAAAAATTTGGAATAATTATAAAACAGATTATAAACCTATCGTTGAATTTGCGAAGCTTAATCAGCTTGCGGTAATAGCCACTAACATTCCCAGACGTTATGCAAACATGGTTTACAGAAAAGGGCTTGAATCACTTAACACACTGGATGAACAAGCACAATCATGGATAACTCCTCTGCCGGTGGAGATCGATCTCGAACTGCCCGGCTATAAAAATATGATTAGCTCAATGGGAGGACATGGTACACCTGAGTCTGCAGAAAACCTTGCACGATCACAAGCCATGAAAGATGCTACCATGGCCCACTTTATTACAGAGAATTTTCAAAAAAAATCAAAATTTATTCATTACCACGGAACCTATCATTCTAAAGACTTTGAAGGCATCAACTGGTATTTAAATAAATTGCTGCCTAAGGTTAATGTGCTAATTATACATAGTGTAGAGCAGAAGGATATCAATCAATTAGAAGATGTGCACAAAGGCAGTGCTGATTTTATTTTAGTGATTCCGACTGATATGATCAAAACCTATTGACTGGAAGTATTACTATTCTTTTTCCTTTTGAGCAGATTCGGTAAATAGAAATCCCCTCGCCTCAGCCCCTTCAAAAAAATCAATCTCTTTCCCAATTACATACATGGTATGCTTTTTATCCACAAGTACCGGGATATCATCAACCATATAATTGATATCATTTTCTTTGGGCTTATCAAAACCTAGCATTAAGGCCATGCCTCCGCAACCACTACCCTTTATACCCACCCGCAGGGCATAGTTGGTCGGAATACCTTTATGCAGCATAATCTTGCGAATTTCTTCTGCAGCTTTAACGCTAATACTTACCGGCTTCAGCTCTTTAAACATCATTTAAATGGGGTGAATCGCTCAAAATTATTTAATTTTCGATTTATTATACCATTAAACTATGGATGCTGTCATTGAGTTCGGAAAATTACTCATACCTGCCGCCCTTGTGTTGTATGCTATGTACCTGGTGGTTAGGGCGCAACTATTCAAAGATCTGGAGCAAAAAAGACTGGAAGTACGGGGAAAAAGTATTGAGACGATTCTGCCTAACCGCCTGCATGCCTATGAGCGCATGGCCCTCTTTCTGGAGAGAATTACCCCCCAGCACTTGCTGATGAGACTCAATACCGGGAAGTTTAGTGCTGCCGAATTGCACGCAATGATATTGCGTGAAATGAGGGAGGAATACAACCATAATGCATCGCAACAGGTGTACATGAGTGAGGAGGTATGGGAATTGATTAAAAATGCCATGGAGGACTTGCTTTTACTTACTAACGATGCGGCTAAAGAAGTACCCGAAGATGCCAGTAGTCTCGACCTTTCTAAAAAGATATTTGAAAAGGTAATTAATCGGCAATTCGATCCTATTCAGCATGCGCTTACTGAGCTTAAGAAAGAGATCAGACAAACTTTTTAGTTACGATAAGAATTATTTTCAGGACCTTCGGGTTTACCCTTCATGCAAAGTAATATTCTAGACAGCAGGTTTTTCAGGCTATCGTTGGATAGTGCCGCAATATTATTGAGTAGCAGGTACCGAACCGCTGCAGTACTCACTCGTACAGCCACTCGATTGATCAGGCTGCGATCATTCTGGAAGGAAAAAGAAGATGTCAAAGAAAAATCTTATGCGTTGCTACGCATGACAAAGGCCTATACTTCCGGAAGCTATAAACGGATACCATGGAAAACCATAGTGTTGGTTGTGGGCGTTTTTGGTTATATCATCAACCCGGTGGATGTAATACCTGACATTATACCTGTTGCAGGTTTTGCTGACGACTTCTCTTTGTTACTTTGGTTGGTACAAAATCTAGGCTCTGAAATCGATGAGTTTATCGTTTGGGAGAAATCCTGAAAAAGTACTTTGTACACTTGACGGTTAAACCGAATACTAAATTTTTTTAACCTAATTTAGGAGCTTAGTTCCCAATTACATGTCAGATAAGAAAGTAGCACTGCTGGCTGGAGCCACCGGACTTATAGGTAATTACGTTTTAAAAGAACTGATCAGCTCAAATCAATATACAAAAGTAATTGTATTGAGTCGAAAATCGCTGAGTATTACTTCTGATAAAGTGCAAGAGATAATTACTGATCTAAATACTTTCCAACAACATGCTGCTGAGCTTAAAGCTGACGATGTATTTTGTTGCCTGGGTACTACTATGGCTAAAGCCGGGAGTAAAGAGAAATTTTATGAAGTAGATTTTACGTATCCATACGAGCTCGCACGTATCAGTAAACAAAATGGCGCAAGGCAATACCTGATCATTACTGCTATGGGTGCAAAAAAAAGCTCATGGATTTATTATAATCAGGTGAAGGGAAAAATTGAAGAAGCCATTAAAAAACTGGGCTTTGAATGTACGCATGTTCTTCGTCCTTCACTTTTACTGGGGCCTCGCCAGGAGAAAAGGGCAGGTGAAGATGCAGCTAAAAATATTTATAGATACCTCAACCCATTAATCCCTGCGAATTATAAAGGTATAGAAGGCAAAAAGGTGGCAAGGGCCATGCTTTATTATGCAGAACAAAATCAACAAGGATTTTTCATTCATGAATCAAAATATTTTCATAAGTTTTAATTTGTCATATGATCGCTGTTATACAAAGAGTTTCAGAAGCTTCGGTAAGTATTGACGGCAAAAGAAAGTCTAGGATAGAAAAAGGTTTGTTGGTGTTGTTAGGTATAGAAGAGGCCGATAGTGCTGAAGATATTGAATGGCTCAGCTCAAAAATTATTAATATTAGAATTTTTGATGATGAAAAGGGTACCATGAATTTGAGTGTGAAAGATATTGGGGGAAGTATTTTGCTGGTAAGTCAGTTCACCCTCCATGCGAGCACGAAAAAGGGTAACCGGCCATCTTATATAAAGGCGGCAAGTCCGGAAATTGCGATACCCATCTACGAATCATTTATTCAAATACTTTCTGATAAATTGGGTAAAGCATTACAGAGCGGAATATTTGGTGCAAATATGCAAGTAGCGTTAGTAAATGATGGCCCTGTTACTATTGTCATTGATACCAAAAACAGATCGTAATTAATAGTTCATTTTTTTCGTATTTGAAGGCACTCAATCCGTTTTACATTTTACTTATATTCGCATATCATGAGAAAAATATTTGTTAGTGGTGCTGATGGTATGTTGGGCAGTAACATTTGTCGCGAGTTACTTAAACAGGGGTATCAGGTAAAGGCCATGTGTTTGACTGAGACAAAATCAAATACAATTGATGAACTTAACCTCGAAAAAGTTTACGGGGATATACTTGATAGAGATTTCCTACTTCAGGAAATGAAAGATTGCAACAGCGTGATACATATTGCAGCACTTACTACAGTTTGGCCAAGGAGGATGCAGATTATTAATAAGGTTAACCTGCAGGGTACAATTAACATAGCCGATGCGGTAGAGCAGTTAAAGCTTGAACGGATGGTGCATATTGGTACAGCCAATTCTTTCGGGCATGGAACAAAAAAAAATCCGGGCAATGAGCTTACACCTTTCAATGCTGCTCGGTACGGTATGGATTATATTGACAGCAAATTGATGGCGCAGAGAGCACTTCTTGAGCGTCATGAGAGTAAAGGATTGCCGGTAATAATTATAAATCCCACATTTATGATTGGTGCCTATGACTCAGGTCCGTCTTCCGGACAGATGTTGATAGGATTATATCAGGGCGCAATACCGGCATATTCAAAAGGGGGGAAGAATTTTGTTTGCGCTACTGATGTGGCTGTGGCGGCAGTTAACGCATTGTCAATGGGCCGGACAGGTGAGTGTTATATCGCTGGAAATGAAAACCTGGAGTTCAAAGAATTTTTTAAGAAGGCATCTTTGGTTTTAAATAAGCCTTTTAAAATGAAAGCAGCTCCTCAAATACTTATCTTAATATTGGGGGCGATCAATTCTCTTTTGGCAAGATTGAGGGGTAGGTCGCCAAAAATAAGTTTTACCATGGCCAGGATGGCGGGTGTGGGTCAGTACTTCACAGCTCAAAAAGCACAAGAAGAATTGAACATGCCAC
>CAZVFM010000053.1:0-14314 GCA_964626095.1 uncultured Roseivirgaceae bacterium
AAGTAATTGGCATCCGTAACATCGAAGTTGTTGATGTCGCCAATAACCAATTCAATTCCTAATGGTGTAGCACGTGTGTGCAACACATCTATGGTTTGCGGAAAAGTGTGCTGATCAACAAAGAATTTATTGGCATTTTTCTTACTTGCTTTACGCGATGCGTGTAACAAGTGCATGGCTTCTGCTGCTGCAGTGGCCTCATCCAGCAAAGAAGCGTTGGCTATTTCCATTCCAGTTAAGTCAATCACCATGGTTTGATAATTGATAAGTGCTTCAAGTCGGCCCTGCGCAATTTCAGCCTGGTAAGGTGTGTAGGCAGTATACCATCCCGGGTTTTCGAGGATGTTGCGTAAAATCACAGGAGGGGTAATGGTATTGTAGTAACCCGTACCTATGTATGATTTATAAATTTTGTTTTTCGAAACCAGCTTTTTGAAATTTTGCAGGAATGCAAATTCAGATTGTGCAGCCGGAAGATTTAAAGGTTTTTTAAGGCGAATATTTTTAGGGACTGTTTCATTGATCAAACTGTCCAGATCAGGCGCTTTAACCACTTTAAGCATTTGCGCAATGGCAGCATTGTCAGGCCCGTTGTGGCGGTTTACAAAAGATTCGGAATATAGCGGATCGAATTTCATAGATTTTACTTTAAACATTAAGGAAAAGGGGTCGAAAAACCGGCACAAAGGTATAATTAATTTGATTGTTCCAAGTGGCACTAAAATGCTTTCGGACCCTTATGAAGGTTAATTTTACCATTAAACATTTTGAATTCCGTAGCTGCATCTTTTTAAGTATTTTGGGCCACTATTTATAATTTATAACAAACGAATTAATGAAAAGACTAAGTTTTTTATTCGCATTTTTTCTCATTTCCGGATGGGCCATTGGGCAACAGGATGAGTTAATTAAAAAGTATGGAGCAATGATCTCTGAGGATGAACTTCGTTACACCCTGGGTATTATTGCGTCAGATGCGCTGGAAGGAAGGGAAACAGGAAAAAGAGGACAAAAAATGGCTGCAGCTTTTATCAGTAGCTATTTTAAGGATTTGGGATTGAAAGGCCCTGTAGATGGGGGGTATTACCAGCCCGTTGATCTTTATTCCAGCATTCCTGGTGATATCTATTTGAAAGCCGGCAATAATATTTTTAAAAATCTGGAGGATGTCATTTATTTTGGCCAGGCCGTAACTGATGGTGAAGTAAACACAGAACTTGTTTATGTAGGAAAGGGAAGGGATGAGGATTACGCCAATCTTGATGTAAGTGGTAAAGCCGTGCTCATCAGTTTAGGAAGCGAGGAAGATTTTCGTGCGCCAACAACCAAAGCAAGGGAAAAGGGGGCAAGTCTTGTTTTGCTTCAAAACACGGCAAATGCAGATGAGTTCAAGGCCCTTGCCGGACAATTCAGGAATTTTCTTTCTGGTGGCAGATTGACACTTACCAAACCCACTGGTACTGCCCTGAATCAGGGTGTATTTTTTGTTTCTGCTGGGGCAGCCGAGAAATTGTTGAATACTACTCTAGAAAAATTGAACAAGGCAGCATCAGAAGATCCTAAGAAGGGTGCGCTGAAGAAAGTTAAGTCTGGAACTATTGGCTACAATCTACAGACCAAAGTCAATGTTGTGAAAACAGAAAATGTACTTGGGTTTTTAGAAGGAACAGACAAGAAAGATGAGGTGATAGTAATTACTGCACATTACGATCATATAGGCATTGGTGGAAGTGGAGAAGACAAGATCAATAATGGTGCTGATGACGATGGCTCCGGTACAGTATCTGTTATGGAGCTGGCCCGTGTTTTTAGCGAGGCAGCTAAAGCAGGCCATGGTCCACGGAGGAGTATTTTGTTTTTGACAGTAACCGGTGAAGAGAAAGGTTTGTTGGGCTCCGCTTATTATGCTGAGAATCCCATCTTTCCATTAGAGAAGACAGTTGTTAATCTTAATATAGATATGATTGGTCGCATCGACTCAGCACATAAAGAAAATTATGTGTATGTGATAGGCCCAGATAAGCTTTCAAAAGATTTGTTCGATTTAAGTGAGAACACCAACAAGAAGTATTCAAATCTCACATTAGATTACACTTACAATAGTGAAAGTCATCCCGACAGAATTTATTACCGTTCTGACCACTGGAACTTTGCGAAGAAAGGTATTCCTATTATTTTCTACTTCAGCGGAATCCATGAAGATTACCATCGTCCAGGTGATGAGGTAGAGAAAATTGAATTCCCTTTGATGACCAAACGCGCAGCATTGGTGTTTTACACCGCATGGGAAATAGCGAATAGGGAACAATCGATAATAAGAGATTGATTTAAGATCGGATTATTATCCTGTAAAGGAATTAAAAAAGGCGCAACATTCGTTGTGCCTTTTTTAATTAGTCAAAGGGAATATTTACATGTCGCTCCGCATGATAAGAGGAGCGAACCAATGGCCCGGATTCTACATATTTCAATCCGCGCTTTAAGCCTTCTTCTTTATACATCTCAAAAATATCCGGATGTATAAACTCTGCTACTTCAATGTGCATTTTAGTAGGCTGCAAGTATTGTCCTAAAGTAAGTATCATTAAACCTTGAGAAGCCAAATCATCCATGGCCTTGAAAACCTCTTCTTTGGTTTCGCCCAAGCCCAGCATAATGCCCGATTTGCTGCGCTTACCTGCCGCTCTTATTCTCTTGAGTTCTTCCAGAGAGCGTTCGTATTTCGCCTGAGGTCTTACTCTTCTGTACAGGCGTTCTACAGTTTCCATATTATGCGAAACAACTTCTTGTCCGCCAGAGATCATTCTTTCAAGTGCTTCCCAGTTTCCTTTTACATCAGGAATAAGTGTTTCTATGGTAGTTTCAGGACTTAGCTTTTTAGTTTCCACAACTGTTTGATACCAGATTTCAGCCCCGCGGTCTTTCAGTTCATCACGGTTAACAGATGTTATTACCGCATGTTTTACGCCCATTAGTTTAATGGCTTCGGCAACACGTTTGGGTTCTTCTACATCATATTCGGGCGGCCTGCCGGTAGCAACTGCACAAAAGGTACAACTGCGGGTACACACATTGCCCAATATCATAAAGGTGGCAGTGCCTGCGCCCCAGCACTCGCCCATGTTGGGGCAATTGCCGCTTTCGCAAATGGTATGCAGTTTATAATTGTCAACAAGCTTACGCACTTTCGCATACTCAGGACCTACCGGTAGTTTTACTCTTAGCCAGTCTGGTTTGCGTGGTCGCGTTTGCGCTTCTGTTATGGTTGGTAATTCAATCAATCTATGAAGTATGGATTATTTTATGAAAGTGCTTGCCAATTGACCTACACTAAAAACATATTATTTGCCGATTAGTTCTTTATAGGCAGCGGCACTCATGAGTGTATTGAACTCATCTGCATTTTTTACCTCAACCTTAATCATCCAACCGTCTCCGTAAGGATCTTCATTTACTTTTTCCGGACTGCCATCCAATATACTATTGACTTCAAGCACTTTGCCACCTATTGGCATGTATAGATCAGATACAGTTTTAACGGCTTCTACTGTTCCGAACACCTCTTCCCTGGCAAGTTCTTGTCCTACTTTATTGATGTCTACATAAACAATATCGCCAAGTTCGCCTGTTGCAAATTCGGTGATACCTATGCTGGCTGTTTTGCCTTCAAGTTTTACCCACTCGTGGTCCTTGGTGTAACGTAATTCTTCTGGAAAATTCATGATATTAATTGTTATGGGTCAAAAATAAGACAAATTATTTATAGTCAAGCCACTACATAAAGATGTAGAATTAATTAGCGCATCAATTGCTATTGAGCCAAACTAAAGCGTACCTGGGCACCAAAACGAGTAGTTGCCCTTCTAAAAGCGGTAGAGATTTGGGGCTCGTTAATGGTGCGCTCAAAATATATGCGGATGTTGAGCTTTTGATTAACCGTGTAATCAATATTAGGCCTGAATTGAAAATTAATATTTCCCGCAGTAATGGTATTGAGCTCATCAATTTTTCTCTGGATGGTTTGCTGATTTGAGATGGTAAAATTCATCCGGAAGGTGACATCATTTTCAAGCACAATGGTACGGCCGTCCATTTTAAAAGGGAGTTTCAAATTGTCTTTTGTATAACCCAATTCAAAACTCATGTCGCGATTGTTAACCTCAGTAACCTGAGAGTTGGAAATATTTAGGGCAATATCTCTTCTTGTTTTATACTCTGCCCGTGCGGTCATTCTTTTTTTGGTACGCACATTTACACCTATTAGCGGGGCGAATTGTTCTGAAATGGTCACTTGAGAGATTATATACAGTGGAATTAATTCTCCCTGTTCATTAGGAATACTTGCAAACACATCGCGATTGTATTCTTCAATGTTTGTGGATAAATCCAAACCATCGTTATACTGCAAACTGTTTGTAAAATTATTTACAGTATATGAAGAATTGTACACATGACTTAGACTAATGTTTTGAAAGAGTTCTTTTACAGCAGGAATTTTATTTAGACCGGTATAATCCAATCGCCAGTTGGGCAAAGGTATTTTGGGAAATGGACTAAGACTTCCGGAACTGGCATCTCCGCCTGAATAGGCAGAAAGGAATGCGGCAATCAATACATCCTGTGATCTGTTTTCGTAGGACCTTCCACTAGCATCTTCAAAACGTTGTTGCACTGTACTTAAATTTTCTTCAAACTGCTTGAAGGTGGACGATTCCAATTTATTATTATCAGATCTGAAAGCAGTGCGTATGGTCATGAAAGTAATCTTGTAGTTGCCACTTCTGGTGGGGTTGAGTGAAGCAAAAGCAAATTCGGAGAAATTAATACCCAAGGTATCTCTGAATAATTCAAGGTAACTGGTATTTACCGTTTTTCTTACATCTATAATTAATTTGAAGTCAGAGCCGGGCTCAACATTGGCCCTAAGATTGTAATCAATGTTTTGTGTTTGTGTAAATGGATTGGTCAAAGTATTGCTTTTTATCAACCAACCATTTTCTGCAGCCGTGAAACGAATGTTTGGATCTTGATCTCCAAAAATAAAAGGAACACCAGGTGCGTAGGTGTCTTTTTCCAATCCGAAAAGAAAGGGCGTGCGATTAAATCCGGGAAGGATGGTTCCTTCATTAAATGTATAAGAGCCATTGATGCTTCGAAGCGACATCAATGTGCGCGCAAAACCTTTGAGTATTTTGCTTTCATTGCGTTTTACTGTATCGTCTTTTGCTTGTTGTTGTGTTTGAAGTGTTGGTTGTCCCGGTCGTGCGGGTTGCGAGGCTCCCGGTCTTGGTGGAGGCGCTGGTGTATTTATGTCTTTAAAGAACTTTACTTTATTGTAAAGTTTAACCATGTCTAGTCTGCCACTAAGTGTTCGTTCTCTGCTATTCTGTAAAATATTTCCAAAATCTAAACTGTCTGGCAATTCAACGGGTCCGGCTCTCCAGGCATAGGAAGCCACGTATCGCACATCTGATGAAATCCAATCGGTAAGCGGTATTTTATCAAAAGGAATATTGTAATTGGCAGTCATGGTTTGGTCAAAGTTTTTCATTCGACCTAAATTCTTGAGGTTTGTCATTACCGAATCTCGATATTCTTCAGGAGAAAGGTTTATATCCCCGAAAGGATCGGCATCGGGTTCATCAATAATTGCACTGGCTCTGGCATTGTATTCCAAAACCAGATTTTTGGTAAAATTCCAACGCACATTATAAAACCTGTTGAAGGTAAAATATTTTTCAAGGTTGGGCAGAGAACTTGGTTGTACTGTTAAATCATTTCTGTAAACAGTTCTTACCAGCGAACGGTCCAGTTCGCCCCTTACTGCAATGTTGGTAGGAATTGGATTTAGGTTAAAATCTTTAATCAGCTTGAGGTGTGGTGATTTTAAAAATTCTGCATTCTGAAAAGGCTCAAATGCATTATTTTTAGGAGTAAAGTTATAGGCGACCGCACCCTTGTAATTTCGCTGTAAATATTCATCGATCATGAAATTACTTTGGGTGGCTTCATTAAAGGCATAAGTAAATGCAAAATTTTCTATGTCGTAAATGTTACTTCTAGCCTCCTGATTTCGTTTGACTTTTTTAACATTTGAGAAGTTAAGACTTCTGCGGATGAATTGGTCCTGCACGATTTTGCGGTATTCGTTTCTCTCTTCTTCCGACTGGAACGAGAGCAGTGACGACTCGAGGGTGATGTCGGGGTTGGCCGGGTCAAATCTTGGATTGATAGTTCTGTGCTCATAGCTTACAAACATGGGCACACGTAAGCCCAGGAACTCTGGCAATAATTTATCTACATTAATATTGGCCGAGATATCATAAGAGCTAGCTTCTTCTCTGGTACGCTCTTGAATTTTTGATTGCACGCCTCCAAAACCAAAAGTACTATGTCTTGCGGCAGCAGTGACATTTCCTAAATCGGCAAGTTTTACACCTAAAATCGCATTGGCAGCCCATCCGGCTTCGCGATTAAATTCTGTTAGTCTTAATTCGTTAGCCCAAATACAAATATTGTAACTGCGGGTATCGGCACTTACAGGGTTTCTTACACCAATCATTAACATACGAACATCACTCAAATCTGGACGACCGCGCATACGGATTAAGTGTTTACCCGATTGTTGCGGACCGGCCTGCGGATATAACTCAGTGATGTTAAATCCAACCCTGTCGCGTGCAGATTTAAGGG
Organism: uncultured Roseivirgaceae bacterium; assembly: GCA_964626095.1. Taxonomy (GTDB): domain Bacteria; phylum Bacteroidota; class Bacteroidia; order Cytophagales; family Cyclobacteriaceae; genus DAOLDI01. The sequence continues at coordinate 6,694 of CAZVFM010000053.1, forward strand.
CATACAATTCATTGAGCGCTATATCTATTTCATTTTCAAGCGGCCAAATTTCTCTATCATCTCTGGCGGTTGGAGGAGTAATGATTAAGGGCACAGAAACTTCATAATAATTTTCATCGAAATCGGTACCCATTCTTATAAAAGCCTGCAGTTGATTGTCCTGTGCATTAGTGCTGTTGGCGTGGATAAACATTTTGACCTTACCGTAGTTGATGAGGTCGAGCGTTACGTTTTTGAATATCGCCCTTGCATCACCATCAAGTAAATCATCTGCGCAAAGCTGAATAGACTGTTCATTTAATCTTCTTTGAATAGTTGAGGTATTGTCTCTGTCGCGCACAGTATTGGGGGGTACTACATAAGGAGGTTGTGTTTCGCTAGGTGCGCCATTCTCTTCAATGTTTACAACCGACACAACAAAGTTGTCCAGATTGGGCTCAAGGGGTTCTCCGAAATTCGGATCTTCTAACGATGCCAGGTATCTTCTCCAACGGTTACCCACAAACCTGAAATTTGCCATCCGCAAAACTGCCGGCTCTTCAAAATCTGTCATGATCATTCTGGCGTACCTGATGGATTTAAATCCGCTGATGTTACCAAACTTATCATCAAACTGTCTTATCGGAATTCTGAATAAATACCATGTAACCGGTTGACCGGTAATGTTGTTGTTGGTAATAATCTTGTCTACAATAAATTTGTTGTTATCCATTTGCCCTGGTCGTAGGGGTATGTTGTAACTATAATATTCTTCTAATTCATTCAATGTGTTATCGGCATTGAGGTCTTCATTATCAGGCATTGGACTTCCAGAGGGTGTAAACAAATCATTGCCAGAGATAATTGGAGAATTGTTTTCTAGTCCGTTAAAGTCTTTATAGCGCTCAAGTATTTTTGCGTCACGCGCATCGTATTCAGTATTTAAGAAATAACGAAAATCATCTGCAGAGGGATCCGCCTCCACCTGATCTCTCAATGCAATGGGCACGCCATTGATGAAGTCTTGAAATTTTATTCGCTCCTGATCATTTGCCATACCATCCCAGCCCACATCCTGATTTTGTCGTGAGGATGGATTGTTATCAAAAGCATTCGTAAGAAATTGTTGGTTGGTAACATAACCCCATTCAGTTTCGGTTACATTAATACCTGGTTGCACATTTCCATCTGGAGGCAAACCGTTTTCAAACCCATGTTTTCCATCGCGTATTACATCCTCCGACACACTTCCTAAATGAAAAATGAGTTGTCCGCCCGTTGTATTATTTTTTGGTGGATTAATACCATCATTTATTTCACCATTGGGCCCTTCAATGAAAGGATCAAGTAACCAAAACTCTATGTATTCAATATTGGCTTTGTCAAAGTCAACTTCAGAGCGAATAGCCGTTGTTATACCTGCCCAGTTTTCTCGTGGGTTGGCAATAAATTGATTTAGTTGGTTGCTATAATTATACGGGCCGCGTTCAGCAGGGTAATAGGCAACATCAAGTATAGGCTCAAAGAAATTTCCCTGGAATAAATCTCTGTTAGGAAATATTTCTTGCGGGGTAACTGCCCTTACATAATGATTCCTTAAATCCTGATCACCGATATTGTCAGGTTTGAATCTTCCGCTTTGCCGATAAAACAAATTATCAACCTGGTACCAGGCAAGTTTTGCACGCTTATAACCGGCCGATACATCATTCAATGCTCCATTACTGGGATCGAATCGATTATCGGAGGTACGTGGTGTAGCAGCTATTTTCCATGCAAGGGGATTGAGCAAAGAAAAGGGTGTGGCAGAATTCTCAAAATCATCAATATACGAGGTCCCTTCTCCGCCTACCTGATTTGAAGTGCCGGGTACTAATTGGGCAAACTCAGCATTAAAATTCACCATTGAATTTTCTTTGGTTTGCACCATTGGCAAAGCATCAATCATTTTAGTTATGATTCTTGACTCTTTACGTATGCTGAAATCGGCTCCATATAAAAGATTTCTGGCAGGTTCATTACCAATAAGATTTCGGGTGATGAGCGGGCGTTCATTGAAGTACAAAAGTGTTGAACCAAAATTGATATCATCGCTTAAGCGATAATCAAAGCGCGTACCTATGAGGGTTCTCGTTTGAAATGCAAAAGGATCGGCCTGCTCATATTGAACAGACAAGTTCTTTCCAGAATTTAATACACCCTCATTCAGTATAGTTACTTTACCGAAAGTGTAATCAACCTGGTAGTCTACGCCTTCGCGCAAGGGCACGCCACCCGAATAAACTTTAACCGATCCTTCAGAGATATTGAATCCCGGAATAAGAATCTCTTGTGCTGCACCTGCAGAATATTGACCGATTAAAAAGAATTTGTTTTTGGTAGCTATCAGCTCGGCATCAGCTTTTGTAGTATTGTAAAGTGTGTCATAAACATATTTGTTTACAAGAAAGGCTTCATTAGGCCCGTCATTCTGAAATTCTCTTCTTAAAGGTGTGTTAAATGGTTCAAGGAAGGGAAAAATGATTAGACCGGTTTGGGTATTGATGGTGATGCCTTCAACAAAATCGAAATTTCCATCACGCTGTGGGTCATTATTAGGATTGAGCCTGTCGAGTCCCATAATTTCGAGCAACTGTCTGTTTCTGGCCGTAACACCTTCTTGCAATTGAGGGTTGTCAATTCCGGTGCGGTCATCGCGGTAAACTATCCGAAGTTGAAAAGCCTCGCGCTGAAGATTAGTAACATTTAAGTTATAAATGTTTTTCATCATCAAATCCCAGGTAGGAATTCTTCTTCCGGCATCATCGCGGATAGCAATTTTTCTAGGCCTCAACATTTTAAGATGAATTACATCGGCCTCTGGCCTGTTGGCATAGTCTTCTGATAGTTCTCCAACTTTATATACCCTACCGTTATAAGTGTACTCATAGGCAACAGCAAGTGCTTCATCATTTTGCAGTTTTCTAAACAAAGTAATGTAGCCAAGTTGGTTGTTGATGAAATATTCTGTTTCTGCGAGTTTGCGCGCTCCGTTAATTTTCTCGAAGTCGGTACCATTTGCATAACCGGCCGCCTCCAACGCCCCATTGATTTGATCTGAGTTTTTGGTTAAGCCTTGTAACTGGCTAAACAAGGTGTTGCTATTATTTGCGTTAGGAGCACTAACGTTTGGGCTGGTGATTAAACTATTGCGATAAATATTACGCGGCTCTGCCATGTCCATAGTGGCCATGACATTTCTTAGCGTTTGTGTATCGTTGTTTCGGTTAAGAATATAAATTTCAACGCGTGTAATGTTAACACCCGAAGTAATTTGTGGAGTGGTTGACAGCCATCTTTCATAATTTTCTCTAAAAAAATGTCCTAAAAAGAAATGCCTGTTCTCATCGTAATTTGAACCGGGCATATCAAACGGTCTTCCTTGTCCTGCTCCTCCGCCTTGTATTTCTATTGATTCAGTTCGGCCTCTTTGTGTTGTGGCAATGCTGGTAACAAATAATTTACCGAATTGCATCTGAGCTTTTACTCCAAAAAGATTTTGTGCCCCGGTGATCAAACTATTATTGAGCGGAAGACTTACATTACCAAATTCCAGCTTTTTCAGGATGTCTTCTTCAAAACCAGTGTATTCAACTTTAAAGCTGTTTTGAAAATCAAAAGAATTGTTGGTATCAAAGTTGGCAGAAACGGCCAGCTTTTCTCCCACCTTTCCAATCAAACTCATGTTTATCTGCTGATCGAACTCAAAGCCACCACTTCGTTGCTGGCGTATGGGGATGGCCGGATTGTTTATTCGCTGCCAATTGCCACCAAAATCCAACGTGACAAAACCTCTTGGTATAATTTCAACATAGCTTCCACCAAAAATTCTGTCAAAACCCGGGCTGGTATAAATTTTTGGAATGAGCGTTCTGCCACTTACAGCACTTTCTCCGTCCAACTCTTTGGAGCGGTTTTGCCAATATGATTTCAACATTTGCCTTTCCTGGTATTGCCTGTATTCATTGAAGGTCATGGTGTTGGGCGGGCGATAATCAATCTCACCAATCTTTTCATAGATGGTGTAATTCATGCTGGTATCAATGGCAACATCCAGTTTTAGTATACTGGGGTCCTGCATGTAAAAAGGTGACCTTGTGCCCTTGTTAGAAAAGGGGTCACCGTAGCGATCGGTTAGTCTGAAAGTTGGGCGCTCTCTTCTTGTGGTGTCTTGTGTTTGACGATTAAACTGGGCGTAGCCTTCCTGAACGGCAAGCACGAGCAGGAAACATGCAGGCAGTAAATATCGGATGATTGAATTCGGTTTAGGTTGCGCAGAAGCCAAGCGTTTTGTCAGGCGTTTTTCAAAGCGTGTTTGATCAATTCTTCCAAAGTAATTGTATTTCCTGAATTTTTCAGGATGCCATCAACGCTTTTTTCAGCCACTTGCCGGTTGATGCCAAGCGTTGTTAAAGCAGTTAACGCTTCCTGTCTTATGGTATTGTGCCCGCGACCTGTATTTGTAGGTTCAGAAGTGTCTATTCCCTCTTTTTTGAGCCGGTCTTTGAGCTCCAGAATGATACGCTGAGCCGTTTTTTCGCCTATGCCTTTTACTGACTTTATCCGTCTAACGTCTTCATCTACAATGGCTTGGTAGAGCTCTGAAGGACTTAAAGAAGACTGCACCATTAAGGCAGTACTGGGGCCCACACCATTAATGGATAGTAAGTTTAAGAACATGTGTTTTTCCGCTTCGCTAAGAAAACCAAAGAGGGTATGGGCATCTTCCCTGACATGCAGGTAAGTGTAAACAAGGCAATTTTCTTTGTCTTTGAGATTAGAAAAAGTGTTCAATGAAATATTTACCTGATAGCCAACACCCTGCACATCAATAACAATATGTGTGGGCTCTTTGCTTACGAGCCTTCCTTTAAGGTATGCAATCATGATTTATTAGCAAAAGATTGAGCGTCTACTACTGCAATAGCGGCCATGTTTACAATATCTCTTATTGAACTGCCTAATTGTAAAATGTGAACAGGTTTTTTCATGCCTAAAAGTATTGGCCCTATGGCTTCGGCTCCTCCTATTTCCATCAGTAATTTATAGGCAATATTTCCGGAGGCTAAATCGGGGAAGATAAGCGTGTTTGCCCCCTCATCAGCCAGTTGGCTGAAAGGATAGTTCTCTTTTTGTATGGAGATATCGAGTGCAACGTTGGCTTGTATGTCTCCCTCAATAATCAAGTCTGGGAATTTAACTTTGGCAAGCTTAACCGCCTTGGCTACTTTTTCGGGCACTTTGCCTTTACTAGATCCGAAGTTGGAATAAGAGAGTGCTGCAATTCGAGGTTTAACATCGAAAAAATTGACTGCCCTTGCAGTTAAGGTAATAATGTCAACCAATTCTTCGGCTGTTGGATCAACATTCACTGTGGCATCCGCAAGAAAGTATGCACCCTTTTTACTATTGATGATGTACATACCGGCCACACGCTTCACATCTTTCTCTACACCAATTACTTGAAGTGCAGGTAATATGGTGCGCGGATAATCTTTTGTCAAGCCGCTGATGAGCGCATCGGCTTCGCCCATTTCTACCATCATGGATCCGAAATAATTTCTGTCGCGCATCAGGCGAGCAGCCTCATTAAGGTTCATGCCTTTGCGTTGCCTTTTTTCAAATAGAATTTGGGCAAAGGATTGAAGCTTTTCTGTCTCATCAAAAGGATCAATGACGGTGCAATTTTTGAGATTGATTTTATGCATATCAATCATTTGCAGGATTTCATCTTTGCGGCCCAATAAAATGGGAAACGCAATACCCTCCTCTAAAATGGTTTCTGCAGCTTTAAGAATTTTGATGTTATGCGCTTCAGCAAATACTACACGCTTAGGATCTTTCCTTGCCCTGCTGATTACACGCGACATCAATTTTTGATCGATGCCCACCCTTAATTCTAATTCAGCGATGTATGCACTCCAATCTTTAATTTCTTTTTTTGCAACGCCAGATGCCATAGCAGCTTTTGCAACGGCAGGGGAGATGGCGGTGATTAATCGGGGGTCGAGTGGTTTAGGGATAAGGTAGTCTTTACCAAACTGTATTTTATTATTTCCATAAGCTTTGCTTACCATATCGGGCACCGGTTCTTTGGCGAGAGATGCAATTGCATATACGGCAGCCAGTTTCATTTCTTCATTTATTTCTGTTGCGCGTACATCAAGCGCACCTCTGAAAATGTAGGGGAAACCCAACACATTATTTACCTGGTTGGGATGATCTGAGCGGCCTGTAGCCATAATAATGTCCTTGCGTGTTTGCATGGCCAGCTCGTATTTAATCTCAGGGTTTGGATTGGCCAATGCAAAAACGATGGGATTATCGGCCATATTTTTAATGTCTTCCTGTACTAATATATCTTCAACAGATAAGCCGATAAAAAAATCAGCGCCTTTAAGTGCATCCTGTAGTGTATGAATATCTTTATCTGTTGCAAACTCAGCTTTGATTTCATCCAGCCCGCTGCGCGATTTATTAATCACACCTTTGCTGTCGCACATGATGATGTTTTCTTTTTTTGCACCGAGCGAAACATAAATGCGTGTACAGGTCATGGCTGCAGCGCCCGCTCCATTAACTACAATTTTTATTTCTGTTATTTTTTTATTCACCAGTTCGAGCGCATTCAAAAGTGCTGCGGCCGAAATAATGGCCGTGCCATGCTGGTCGTCATGCATGATGGGAATATTCATGCGCTCTCTAAGTTCCTTTTCTATTTTAAAACATTCAGGAGCTTTAATGTCTTCTAAATTAATGCCGCCAAAAGTGGGCTCTAAGGACTTTACTATTTCAATAAATTTGTCAGGGTCTTCTTCTGCAATTTCAATATCAAACACATCAATGCCGGCAAATTTTTTGAACAACACACCTTTGCCTTCCATCACGGGTTTTGAAGCTTCAGGGCCAATATTACCCAAACCCAATACAGCCGTACCGTTAGATATCACCGCTACCAGGTTGCCCTTGGCAGTATACTTATATACCTCTTCTTTATTCTTGTGTATTTCCTTGCAGGGCTCAGCAACACCGGGCGAATAGGCAAGTGCCAGGTCGAGTTGCGAGCTCAACGACTTGGTGGGCACTACCTCAATTTTACCGGGCTGACCTTGTTGGTGATAATCAAGTGCTTGCTGCTTCTGTTTTTCTGCAGAAATTTTGCTTTCGTTCATACTTTAGTCAATTTCAAATAAAGCTTGAAATTAAACTTTAATGATGAAAAGAGAGCAATTTTTGAAGCGATATTAAAGCCATGTTTTATCTGGGCATAATGTGGTTTATCGCTGGGAATACGCGGTGAATTAGGATTTTAAACTTGAAGGACCGATGAATTCAATTGAAAATATCAATGTAAACTTTGTTACGCTGCCAACTCAATTTCAATTATAGTAATATCACTAAAGTATAATCTCATTCAATTTCACCCAGAGATCATTTTGAAAAGTAATCGGCACCAGAGTGTTATCAGGCGCATCGCCAACGCGTATTACCACCAATTGTTTTGATGGAACCACATTAATAAGTTGACCATCTTTACCCATAGCAGCGTACATATCCATAGGCCCGTTTGGGGTGATGGCCGCATTGATGCTGAACTGACCTG
>CAZVFM010000054.1:0-14212 GCA_964626095.1 uncultured Roseivirgaceae bacterium
ATGGCTTCATCTAATACCGGCATACCGGCTGGTATTGTTTGAGACAGTGATTGAAAACTGAAACTTGAAATAATTAGAACTATTCCAATTGGTGAAATTTTATAATTGTCAATTCTCATTTTAATTTCAATTGACTGAAATTGTATTGATTCGAATCTCACCTATCGACCAACTCTCATCACAAAGCGGGTTAGGAGAATTTGGCTGAACAAGAATATCTTGGAAGGAAATATTTACTGATGATTCCTTATGACCTATTCTCTTCTCTATTCTATACAAAGTCGTTCCATTCGGATTATCTTGCAAATGACATAAGCCGGGAAGGTCTGTTCTAAATGCACCCGTACGCGGTAAATTGGTGGAATGGTGCGGATCTGGATAAGATTGTAATAAGCAATATGGGGGTTCACAAGGTGCATTAGAAAATGAGGTCTCAAAAACCAGTTGGTCATCCATTGCTATAAACCATAAGTCTGTACCATCAGGCTCAAATCCGTTTCCATCCCAGGAATCATGTATATACAACTCAACATATACCGTAAGTATTCTATGTGAAGGAAGATTATCTAAGGTCAAAGTAAATCCATCGTTATTAAACGGACCTAGTAAATCTATTCCATTAAAGTCAAACAAGCCCCCCCCCGCTATTCCGGTTAAGTTACCTGTGGAAAAATCACTTATATATACTTCTCTCTCCTCCTCAATTATTTCTTGTTGACATTGAATCAGAGAAAATGCCAAAAAGAAATTGAAAAAAAACAACTTTAATTTAAATCTTGCTCGCCTCTCCATACTAAAATAAACAACAAATATGTCGTGAATATACTGAAAGTTAAGTTTATTCAGCTCATTTGTTCAGCCCCACTGAACAACTACTTGCTAATTTTTGCTTAACCCATTGAGTGCATTGATCACTTCTTCGGATATATGATTCAATTGACCACAAATGTAAAATCTTTGATTGACTTCGATTTCGATTCCCAGATATGCTCCATCTGCATAATGTTTTCGCAAATAAGTAGTAAACCCATCGTCTGTTCCCTTGTAGGGCTCATTGAGTTTGATCTGTAATTTTGATGAGTCCTTAAATGCGTTTTTCCATTTAACACAAAAATCGGCTTCATGTTTTCTCGAAGGATCGAACAATATACCTATATCCACTGTCCGCTCCTTCCCTTCCCAAACTGGTGTAAAGGTATGAACAGAAATATGCAATACCGGCCTTGGTGATTCAACAATTGCTTTTTCAACCAAGTTGCGGTATGGAAAGTAATACCTCTCTAAAATTTGCTGCTTTTCTTCAAGACTTAGCTCTCTCGAAAATTCAGAAAACAACTCAGGGTTATCTAAGGATCGGTTGGCTTCTACCAACAAGCGTGTTGTATTGCAGGCATAGAGGGGTTTATTTAAATGAGAGGATAAATATTGAGCTATTTCCCAAGCACCTGGATCATAACCCAAATGTGAACTTAAAAGGGCTTCATTATTTTTAAATAAGTGGGCATACGCTGCAGGCACTGTATTGCCAGCATGCTCACAACTTAATATAAGGCTATACTTACTCAGGGAATGAACATTTTGTTCTGAGCCAGGCAATCACTTAACTGTCGATAAGTACTTCGAATATTCTCCTCCGACAAATCGCCATTTAGTTTGTTCATAATTCGAGAGGCAAGGCTTCCTTCGTTAATGATAATGTTAAGTTCTTGCTTCCACCGGTCCATCCTGGAATTATCGGCACTTAATTTTAGAAAAATATGCTGCCATAAGGCTTGTGCACTTGTATTGTTAGCGGTCAACCCAAAGACAGCCAGGTAATCGGCATTTGAAATCACTGCATCTTGCGCATCAATACTGCAGACTTCCAGAACAGCAGCCAATTGCTCTGTCTTCCATTTCATTTGTTCTTCTATGTGAATAAACTTCCCCGCAACCAATGCCTTAATGGTTTCAATAACAAGACTCAGAATGGCAAGATCTGCCGCAGGACATTCCTGAATATCCAATATCCTTATTTCAACAGAACCACGATCGAAACGGGGGATGGCGCCTCGTGAATTTACCCAAATAGGATCAAGAACTTTTTCTGGATCAAAAGGTGCTATTTCGGTCTTTATTTTTTCATAAATGGTGTTGAGATAAGTACGTTTTGAAAAAACAGCCTCGGGAATAATTTTACCAGTTATGCACGGTATTCTTGCCTGGTTGGATTTGTAGTACTTAATCCTTGTGTCCAAAGAGCCGGTAAACTTCGATTCAAAAATGGGTGAGCTTGCGGCAAGGGCAGGTAAAATTGGCAAGACCAAGCGTATGGCCGCATGAATTTTAGCAAACTCTTCATCATCGTAAAATGGTAAATTTAAATGCGTGCTTTGCAAATTTGACCAACCATGACCTTTACAGTCAAAAATTCGGTTATACACCTCATACACTTCATTGCTATCGTGCGGCCACAGCTTTGTCTCTTTCAGTGGGTTCATAAATGGATGTGCTGCTGTTGGCATTAACAGGGCATTGTGATGTGCCAGTATCTGATTGATGCGTTTAATATTTTCCGCAAAGGCATCATTTAAAGTTGTAAAATTTGATTCGGGACGTGTTGATTTAATTTCGATTACGTGACAAACCAATTCATTCGACCAGGTAACCATTCCGTTGTCAAAATCGCTTCCATATTCCCCTAATTCGTGTTTCAGTAATTCATCGGCAATAGGTCTTACTTGTAAAGTATCTTTATCTACTATCATGTATTCCAGCTCAACACCATAAGCCTGAAAAAGATGAATGCGAACTGGCTGTATCATACCGTGCGATTTTTGATGCGATTAAATATTACTTCCATTATGCCAATATAAAGTTTGTCTTTCAGAATTTTATCTTCAATACCCGCATCAATATTTGGGTTATCATTAATTTCAATTACATAGTATTTTCCATTGATCTCCTTCATATCAACACCGTACAGTCCGTTTCCTATCAATGAAGTAGCTTTAAGTGCTGTCTTTAATATTCCAGAGGGCACCTGTTCAGGATCAACCGAATCAACATTACCCTCACGACTATCCCCTTCTGCAGCCCAATCCATAATTTGCCAGTGTGCACCTGCCATATAATATTTACACACATATAAAACCTTGCCATCAATAATTCCTACGCGCCAATCAAAAGGCGTGGGTAAAAATTCCTGGGCAATGAGCAGGTCCGACTTTTGAAACATGGCCGAAGCTTTTTCCTTGAACTCTTCTTTAGTTTCAATTTTGTAAACCCCTTTAGAGAAGGCACCATCGGGTTGCTTAAGAATGAATGGGAATACGAGGCTATCCTGCATTATCTTATAGTTATCTTTACTTATCACCACCGATTTTGGTGTTGGCACCTTGTTGGCGGTGAGCAATTCTGACAAATAAACTTTATTGGTGCATTTCAAAATGGAATCAGGATCATCAATAACCACCAATCCCAAAGACTTCGCCCTTTTAGCAAAGCGAAAAGTATGGTGATCAACATTGGTGGTTTCACGAATAAATAGTGCATCGAATTGCACCAATTGGCCAAAGTCATTTTTGGTTATCAACTCAACGTAAAAACCAACATGTTCTGCTGCTTTAATAAATTTTTGTACCGCCTTTTCGTCTGATGGCCCATATTTATCTTCAGGATTAACCAAAATGGCGAGGTCAAATTTTCGTTGCTCCTGGTACTTTATTTCTCGTTTTCTTTTTAAGTATTTTGCTAATCCCATTACCATTATCGGTTTATCGGATTCAGGGATCTCCGCGAGTGATACAGGCTTTAAACTTTGCAACAACCATTTATTTCTTTTGCTAAAGACCGCACGCACAAAAGGCGCTTGCACCATTTGAAATAACTGATTGGCTAGTTTATTTTTTCGTTCCTGCGCAGCAATTCCAAAATAAATGTTGAACTCCACCTTATCCGAACCTTCGGTTTTCAGCGATTGCTGTATCAAATCATCAAAATCCTGTACATCATCCCTAAGAATAGAAGGATACCTGAATCCCTGTAGTGTAGAGATACCCGGCATTATTTTGTGACCCCGTGCTTCTGCTAACAAGGAAACATAGTAGCCAGTACTTTGGTATTGATAGTCTTTACAAAGATTAATTACTTTCAGGTTTTTTTGCTCTTGATACAAGGGATTTGAAATGTACTGTGCAGGTGTAAGCACATCAACATCATTAAAACCAAATTGCCAGCGCTCAGGATTTTCTATGACTATTAACTTCGGCATATCTATTTTGTTTCAATGATCAATAGGTTGGCATCATAAGTTAAAATACCCAGCATAATGCTGTTGATGAGTCTGTTAAAATTCACACGATACTCCTGGCTTTTTGCCAAAGGATTAGGGTGCATGGGGTCAGCAATGTAAATGCAATTATTTTCTTCATCGAATCCCTTGATGATAACAAAATGGCCGGCTGGTTCTCCTTTAATAGAGTCATAAGTATTCGTTTCTTGAGTTTCGCGCATGGTACCATATAAGTAAGTCGCGCTAAGTCCAACAAGAATAGGTACAGATTTCTCAAGGTACATTTTGAAAAGATTTTCATCCAGTTCGGCATACTTTATTTCCCCACCTTTCTTAAGGAATTCAATATAAGCTGAAGAAGCCGTGCTGAGTTTTCGTTTTGCCTTTTTATACCGCATCTGCTTTTGAAGAAAAGTTATCATTTCTTTACTGCTGTGCTTAAACCAGGTAGGATCAAACACATTAAGATTATAGGTATAAATAGTGGATTTATATCCCTGATCGAGTGCGTGTAGTCCTAACATAACAGCTAGTGTTCCGCCTCGCCTCAATTGTTTCACCTCTTTGATTACCTGTCTTAGCGGAATAATATTGCCATAGTATTGGTAAACTGCGTGTAATGTGGTGGGTCCACAGGTCACATCATCTGGCTGTGCCTGAATGTCAAAATCAAGGACGAGCTCTTTTTTCATAAGATGATATGCGTAAAAGCAAATTGCATAATTGCCATTGAGAAATAATATTGATTTATTAACAGCATTTAGGCTGTGTCATTTTCCAAAATTAGCCATATTGTTGTCCGATTTAACGAGCCGCTATGAAAAAGATTTTTGCCTCCATTTTATTGGTGTGTTTCAGTATCCATGCTTTGGCTTGGGGGGCTACAGGCCACCGGGCTACCGGGCATATCGCAGAAAAATACTTAAGCAAAAAAGCTAAAAAAGAACTCAAACGGATACTTGGACAAGAGAGCCTGGCTATGGTCAGTACCTGGATGGATGAAGTACGATCTGATCCTGCCTATGACCACACCCATGATTGGCATTGGGTAACCATACCCGATGGTTTGACCTACGAACAAACAGAAAAAAACCCTAAAGGAGATATCATTCAAACTCTTGACAGGCTAATTGCGGAACTTAAACAAGGTGGGCTGGATGATAAAACAAAAGCTGAACACGTAAAAATGATCGTTCACCTTGTGGGTGATATTCACCAACCTTTACATGTTGGCAAAGAAGGAGATAAAGGTGGCAATGATGTGCGGCTCACCTGGTTTCGGGGAAACTCAAATCTGCACAGGGTTTGGGATAGCGACATGATTAACGGCAGCCAGCTTAGCTATACCGAACTGGCCGAATCATTAGGGCGACCTGATAAATTAACAGTGGCTGCATGGCAAAATACGAGTGTGCGTGATTGGGCATACGAATCCATGAGTTACCGAGAAAGAATTTATGCAATTGGAGATGGCAATTTAAGCTACGAATACAGCTACAAAAATTTTGACCTGGTAAAACTACGCTTGTTACAGGCGGGTATCAGAATGGCCGCAGTGTTTAATGATATTTTTGGGTAATCTTAGAGTCCTTACTGATAAAATATTTTTCAATTGATTCAAGATTTTTGCCATTGCTCATAGGCAAGGCCAAATGCATGTTTTCCTGCTTTAATCAATTCATCTGCCTTATAAAATTCAAAGGTACTGCAAGTATCCCTTGATATATTCACCACCATATCCGGTTGATGAACTTCGATGAGCACTTCTGTAAGTCTGTCTTGCATTAAATCAAATGAGTCATTTAAAATATCGAAGTAACCAAGTTTTTCTGAAGCTTCTTTAGACTTTCTGTCAAAAGAAAATACCTGCGAAAAAACCTGATCGATTAATTTTTGGTAGGCCGCTTCTTTTTTCTCTGATTTTGCTTCTAACTGAAATGGTTTAATTGCCGCATTTACGTTTACGGCAACTATCATTTCGTCATCAGCTTTCTTTTTCACCTGATTAAGCGGTAAGGGATTTAACACTCCTCCATCAACTAATACTTTATCGCCCCAGGTAGCCGGGGTAACAACAGTTGGTATAGCTACAGAAGCCCGAATAGCATGAAACAAACTTCCACTATCATAAACCAATTCTTTCTTGGCTGAAAGATCTGTTGCAATTGCTGAAAATGGAATATCAAAATCTTCGATATAAAAATCGCCAGTAATCTCTTCAATGGCTTTAAATACCCTTTCACCTTTAACAAAACCCTTCGTAGAGAAAGTAAAATCAACAAGTTTAAAAACATCATACTTGTCAAGTTCCATCATCCACTCTTTATATTCTTTCAACTTACCGGCACAATATATTCCACCAACTAGTGCACCCATTGAACAACCAGCAACTGATTTAATCTCAAAGTCATATTTTAACAATTCTTCAATCACACCTATGTGTGCAATGCCTCTTGCACCACCGCTACCCAGAACCAAATGCACTTTTCTCTTCATAGTTGGAAATTAAAAAAAATAAGCACCCCCTTCAAAGAGGTGCTTATACTTCAGGTCAGAATTCTTTATTAATTCATTCTTTTCAGGTACTTATAAAACTCACTATCGGTTGAAATGATCAAACTTGTTTCTTCATCAATGGATTTCTCCATACTTTCCATAGATCTGAGGAAGGTATACAAAGCTCTAGTATCGGCATTTCTATTGTAAGAAGCCGCATAAACTGCTGTTGCTTCGGCATCGGCCCTTCCTCTAATTTTTTCAGATTCGCGAATGGCCTCAGATTTAATTTTAGCCAGGTCACGCTCTTTATTTCCCTGAATTTTACTTGCTTCACCTTGTCCTTCAGAACGAAACTGATCAGCAATACGGTTACGCTCACTTATCATTCTATCGTAAACTCTTTGCCTTACTTCATCCACATAATTCATGCGCTTTAAGCGGAAGTCAAGTATGCGTATGCCTAAGTCAGTTGTTCTCTCATTGGCTTTTTGCAGAATCATGGCTTCAATGATATCTCTTCCTACTGTAATGCTATCTAGCGATTCAAGTTCTCCGATTATGTCCTCAGAGATCTCCGGGTCGCGATTGGTCGATCGCACAATATCCAACAACTCATGACTCGCAATGGCATTTCGGGTTTCACCATCCAAAATGTCATCCAATCTTGATTGTGCTGAGCGTTCATCCTTTAAGCGCATAAAAAACTGCAACGGATTTGTGATTTCCCACCTGGCGTATGTATCAACAAAAATAAATTTCTTGTCCTTGGTTGGTACCTGGTTGGCGTCACCGTCCCACTCAAGGTATCGCTTATCAAAAAATTGTACCTTTTGTATGTAGGGTACAATAAAATTTGGACCAGGACTTGTACGCGGCTCCCCCACTGGTCGGCCAAACTGTGTTACAATTGCTTGTTGCGTTTCGTCTAGAATAAAAAAACTTTTAAACAAAGTGATTACAATAGCAGCTAAAGTAACTATGAATATTATTTTTTTAGTTTGCATTTTTTGATGTGTTTAATTTGTCAAGATTCAATAGCGGAAGCACGTTATTTCCCTTATCGTCAACTATAACTTTATTGCCAATTTTAGGCAATACACGTTCCATAACTTCAAGATAAATTCTCTTGCGTGTTACTTCAGGTGCCTTTGCGTATGCTTCGTATAAGAGCATAAATCTTTCTGCTTCACCTTTTGCAATGTTCACTCGATTTAATGCGTACGCTTCAGCAAGTTGAATTGTCTCCTCTGCTTCTCCTCTTGCGCGGGGTATAATTCTATTGTATTCAGATTCTGCCTGATTAATTAGCGTCTCTCTTTCCTGTTGTGCCTGGTTTACTGCGTTAAAGGAGGGCTTCACGGGCTCGGGTGGGTTCACATCTTGCAGTACTACCTGATCGATCCGAATACCGTTTTGATATTCTGTGCACATCTTTTGCAAGAGTGCTTCTACACTTGATGCCACTTCCTGACGCCCAATGGTAAGCACCTCGTTTACGGTACGATCACCAACTATTTTTCGCATTGCGGCTTCTGACATATCACTAAGAGTCTTCTCTGCATTACGCACGCGAAACAGGTATTGATATGAATCAACAATTCTATACTGCACTACCCATTCCACGTCCGCCATGTTCAAATCTCCTGTCAACATCATGGACTCATCTGCAAAATTTCGTTTTGAATAGGTGGTACGGGTATCTGCGCCAGAAGTACGAAAACCAAATTCCTGTTTTAACTGTCTTTGCACGGGTATTTTATACATTACCTCTACACCAAAGGGTGTTATAAAATTAAGGCCTGGCTGCACCGTTCGTGAATACTTCCCCAGATACAGTACTACCCCCTCCTCTTCGGGCCCTACCGTTCGCAAGGATGTGGACACAACCAGCAACAAAACAACTCCTATTGCTACTTTCTTAAAATGCTTCTTTAACAACTGAAGAAGCCCATCTACTTCTTGATTTTTCATATTTAACCTCCTTATAAAATTATTAATTCTGATTTATTGGATTTGCTGTCTTTTTGAGGACACTACATTTAAACAAGAAATTAAGAGTTTTGTAACCTCTTGAGTTAAATCAATTCAATACTACAAACTTTTATCTGCATTACTTGATCTGTTGAAGATATTAAAACTAAAATAACTGGAGTTCAGGTAATATACTTATTTATACAAATAAAACAGCATTGTTTCTTTCACAATATTTGCCATCTTTCTAATTAGAAATCCTAAAATTATGAAAAGAATTTTCCTCCTATTAATGCTTCAGGTATTACTATTACCTGCTTATGCACAAAAAAGTAGAACAAGTGCTTCAAACAATCCACCCACCTTTAATTCTGAACTTTATCAGGGCTTAAAATGGCGAAATATTGGCCCTTTTAGAGGTGGCCGATCTGGGGCGGTATCTGGTGTAATCAATAATGACCAAGTCTATTTTACAGGTTATACCGGGGGTGGTCTCTGGAAGACAGAAAATGCCGGAATTTCCTGGTTCAATGTTTCTGATAAGTATTTCAAAACCGGTTCGGTTGGCGATGTGGCCGTGAGCGAATCTGACCCTAATGTAATATATGTAGGCATGGGCGAACATGCTGTGCGAGGAGTGATGAGTAGCTATGGTGATGGCGTATACAAATCAGTAGATGGCGGCAAAACCTGGAAAAATATGGGGCTGGAAAAAACCAGACATATTTCTGATGTGGTAATTCATCCAAGCAATCCCGATATCGTATATGTAGCTGCTCAAGGTGCCAACCATGGCCCAAACCCGGAAAGAGGAATATATAAAAGTAGTGATGGAGGCAACACCTGGAAAAGAACCTTATTTGTTGATGAGAATACCGGAGCTTCTTCGCTAAGTATTGATGTGAACAATCCACGCATTTTGTATGCGGCTACCTGGGAACATCGCAGACTACCCTGGCAAGTGCAAAGTGGCGGACCGGGATGTGCTATCTGGAAGTCGGTTGATGGCGGAGATACCTGGAATAAAATCAACAATGGTTTGCCTAAAGAAATGGGTAAAATTGGTGTGAGTGTTTCCCGTGCGAATTCAAATCGTGTGTATGCCATTGTAGAAGCAGAAAAATCTGTTGCCGGAGTTTATCGTTCAGATGATGGTGGAAATAAGTGGACACACATGACCAATAACCAATTGCTTACCTCGCGCTCCTGGTATTACATGGAAGTGATGGCCGACCCGAATAATGCTGATGTCGTGTATGTGCTTAACTCACCTTTAGCAAAATCTATTGATGGAGGAAAAATATTTACGGTTGTTCCAGTGCGTCATATTGATACACACGACATTTGGATCAATCCTAAAAACTCAAATAATATTATTCTTGGAGATGACGGAGGCGGAGAAATCACTTTCGATGGGGGTAAAACATGGAGCACACAAGATAATCAGGCTACTGCACAGTTCTATCGTGTAATTACAGATGAGCAATTTCCTTATAAAGTATATGGCGGTCAGCAAGACAACACTTCTGTTGTAATAGCAAGTCGAAACAATTACATCGGCATCACTGAAAAAGACTGGGTATTTGGTCCCGGCTGTGAATGTGCATTTGTAGCATTTGATCCAAAAAATCCTGTGTTACTTTATGGTGGTTGTTACCAGGGAAATATTGATGTGCTGGATACGCGTAACGGACATGCCAAAGATATTCGTCAGTATCCATCTAATGTTTTGGCTTATGATGCCAAAGACATGAAGTATCGATTCAACTGGAACGCTCCTATTATTGCATCACCGCATGACTACAATACCATATATCATGCAGGAAATGTTTTGTTTAAAACAACAAATGGCGGGCAATCATGGGAAGTGGTTAGTCCTGACCTGACACGCAATGATAAAAACAAGCAAGGGGCAGGCGGTGCACCTATTACCAATGAAGGTGCAGGTGGAGAAAATTACAATACACTTAGTTACGTGACTGAATCGGTGCATGAAAAAGGAACTATTTATACTGGTAGTGATTGCGGATTGGTCCATATCACTCGAGATGGCGGACAAAACTGGTTGAACATTACACCTGCCGGACTTCAGGAAAGTCTGATTAATGCCATTGAGGTTTCCCCGCACGACAAAGGAACTGTTTACATTGCTGCTACCCGCTATAAGTTCAACGATTTTCGCAGCATGAGTTATAGAAGTACAGATTACGGAAAAAGCTGGACAAGCATTAACAATGGAATTGATGCTGATGATTTTATCCGCGTGATACGTGAAGACAAAAAGGTAAAAGATTTATTATATGCCGGATCAGAAAGAGGATTTTACATATCATTTAATGGTGGATCAAACTGGAACAAAATGCAATTGAATTTTCCTGTAGTGCCTGTAACGGATATTACTTTTGCTGATAATGACATGGTAGTATCAACCGCTGGAAGATCCTTTTGGATTTTAGATGACCTGAGCGCTATACAACAATCGAAAGGAAGTTTCGCTGCTGCAAAATTGTATCAACCAAAACCCACTTATAAATACGAGGCTTATGTTCCATCATGGATGGATGTACCACCAGGAGTGGGTGAAAATCCTATGGCAGGTGTAATATTGGATTATTATTTGCCAGAAAAAGCTGACTCTAACACCTTAATAACTTTAGAGATACTTGATACAGAAGGAAAACTTATTAGAAAGTACAGTAGTAAAAAAGATGAAAGCTTTAAACCCTTTCCGGGTGGCCCGGCACCCGCAGCAGTAATACCCTCGAATAAAGGTATTAATCGTTTTGCTTGGGATTTTCGCGGAGAAACTTTAGTGCACATACCAAACGCGTTTGTGTATGGTGATTACAGCGGGCATCGTGTTGCGCCTGGAAAATACAAAGCTCGCCTTACTTATAGAGAAAATATTTCAGAAGTCGAAATTGATGTATTACAAGATCCTAATCTCCAAAATATAAGTGCAGTCGATTGGACTACACAGCAAAACTTTCTCGAAAAAGTTGCTGCTTCGATTACTGATATACACAATGCCGTAAACGATATGCGCAAAGTGAAAAAACAAGTTGAACATCATAATGGATTATTGAAAGATAAAACCGAATTGAAAGATTTACACGAAGCAGGCGCGGCACTCATTCAAAAAATAGATGCCTGGGAAAGCAATTTGGTTGAAACTCGTCAGAATAATTTTCAGGATGTGATCAACTTTCCAAGTAAATTGAATGCACAGTATTTTGATTTACGCTTTGCAGCTGATACACACGATCCTCGACTTACACAAGGTGTGCAACAACGTTTTGCCGATCTAGAAAAAGAATGGGCTACACATAAGTCGGCATTGAAAGTTTTATTGGATACTGATATCAAACAGTATAACGATAAATATAAAGCGCAGAATTTGCCTGCGGTTATTATGAAATGAAGAAAAATTATAATTATTTATTGCTCTTAATTAAATAATCAAATAAATTAGCATATAAACCTCAATACAATGAAAAAATTAATATTAGCACTCCTCATAGTTCCAATGCTATCCTTTAAAAGCACAGAAAATATCAAAGGCATTTATAATCTTCAAATTTCACTTTCAAAAGATATAGCAAATCAGTACATAATTGGTGAAGGTGTAACATTTTCGTATGAAGTGGAGAATGTTGGAAATTCTATTGCAGACGATAAAGCATATCGCGTTGATTTATATGTCAACAATAAAAAAATAATGCTCGATAAAGTTGGAAGGCAACTTGGCCCGAAAGAGAAGATTAGGTATTCAATGAAAGATGGGAAATACCATTTCATTTTTAAGAAGCCAGGTAATTACACATACAAAGTTATACTTTCCCCGAACAAAGGTTATACTGATATTGATTTGAGTGACAATATTATTAGTGGAGAATTATCTGTGCTAAAAAGAAAGCCTAGAAGTTAAGTTAGCACCTACTCAATCATAGGGTGTCTTTTAAATGCTATGCTCCTGTCGAAATTGTACCGGTAGGTAATCAACTCACGGTTTTGTACTGCTCCAAGGTTGTGTGAAATATTTAAAATCTTAGGATTGAAATCTCCTTGCCATAACAGCTCAACACTTTTATACCTACCCTTCTTCTTAATAACTTTCTCGGCTTCTACAATCATAAAGTAATTAACACCGGTAGATTGAAACTCAGGTACAATGCCATAAATTAAACCAAGAATACGATCGCATACACCCATGCGCTGAAAATATAAAAATTTTAGTTTCTCCCACCAGTCAAACTTTCCAAAGTTATACTAAATTTAATTAGTTGTTAACAAAATAGAGATAGTTATAATAACTGTCTCCGTTTTTATATTATTTTGCAACTTCTAAATTTTTACTTTAATATTTACTCATGAACTTAATTGTGATTCGTCTATTTACATTCATTATTACATTCCTCCTCTTAATTTGTTGTGTTGAAAAAAGAGATGACAATAACACAAGGGATACAACGCAAATTGAAGAATCTACTGATTTAACCGATCAAGAATCCATTTCCTATCCTGAAATGGATTATTTAATGTATTTAAGATCTTTGTACTATGAGATCGAGGGCAAAATCTCATCAAAAACTTCCTATTCCATGGATATGGATGATGATAATTTTGTTGCCGTTAGAATAAAAGCATATTACAATGCACAGGATCCTTTAAAACTGGAGAGAACTGAAGTAAGTCAGCAAAAAACTAGTCAATTTTCTTTCTATCTATTAAATGGAGAGTTATTCTTTATACAAGAAAACAACATCCTTGAGTTAAACACTGGCGGAGATATATTGAGGAGTGAAATTCGAAGTTATGTAAAGGATGGTAAGGTCATACTCGTACTAAAGAAAGAAAAAGAAATCAAATTTGATGAAAAAGTTGATATGGATAAAGAAGTTGAAAATACAACGTACACGAATAACATACCTGATTTAGAACAGTGGCTTAACAATTATTATAAAAAGTATTGGCAGGCTCAGTACAAAATTGAAAGTAAAGAATTTCATGAAGGATTAAGCAATAAACTTATCGGTTATAAAGGATTCCATAGTCCTGCAATACCCATTATTAAAGAATCTATTCAAATCCAATACGTCAAAGTTAGTACGGAAAGTAGCAATAAAAATCATCCCTTCCTCATTAGTGTTCAGCTTAAAAATGATGACAATAAAAGGAACAGAAAACCTGACGAAAAAAATATTTTAGTTTCACCTGACTATTACCTTCTAAGCAGTGATACTATAATTTTTAAGGGGCAGCACCCGAAATTGGGACGAATACTTTTCTTTGGAAATCTAAATATGAGCTCAATTGAGGAACGAATGAGAGGCAGGTTTTATATTAACGATCATATGTTTTATACTACAACCCTTTCATATAGAGGTGAGATGGAGTAACTTATTCTTTAATCACTCATTTTTTTACTTCAATGCAAAAAGGTAATTCAGCCCCAGCATTACACCTATA
>CAZVFM010000055.1:0-14181 GCA_964626095.1 uncultured Roseivirgaceae bacterium
CAGTCAACCCATTAGAAAGAGCAGCGGATACAAAACCCCGGCTGATTTTATGCCCAGCGATACCAGTAAACTCGAAAAGGGGATGAAAGTAGAACATCCTAAATTTGGCTATGGAACCGTTGACAAAATTGATGAAAATGGGGCCGAGAGGAAGGCAAGGGTCATTTTTGACGATTTTGGTGAAAAAACATTATTACTTAGCTTTGCCAAGCTCAAGATCATCTGATTACCGGATTACCCCATTTAAAGATGATTACATGTTAGGTTGGATAGTAAGGGAAGCGCTACACCAAAGAATTAATTATTACAATAAATAGAATCAATTACTTTTACCATTTATGATCGGAGAATACAACTCAAGCAGGCCACAGATTGTGCTGAAAGAATACGGAAGAAACGTGCAAAAGCTGATGGAGTACATCAAAGGCTTGCCTACCAAGGAAGAAAGAACAAAAGCGGCCAACACCCTGGTCGAGCTCATGAAGCAGCTCAGCCCATCTGCCAAAGAAGTCATTGATAATCCTCAGCGCTTTTGGGACGATCTTTTCATCATTGCAGATTTTAACCTTGATATAGACTGCCCCTATCCTGTTCCTGAAAGAGAAGTTATCTTCGGCAAGCCCAAACCCATGACTTACCCACAGTCTCCCATCCGGTTTAAGCATTACGGTAAAAACATCGAATTACTGGTCAAGGAGGCCCTCAAAAAAGAAGATACCAAGGAAAAAGATGAGGCCATCATTTATATGGGAAAATTGATGAAGACTTTCTATGCTAACTGGAATAAAGAAACGCTTGACGATAATGTGATCCTGCAAAATCTGCAGCAAATGATCGGTTCAAAGATTGACCTGGACATAGAGAAAATCAAAGAAGACAACCTCTTCGAAAAATTATACAAAGAACGCAAGCGTCCGCACAGCCAGCACAAGCAAGGCAAAGGTGGCGGAAAGTTCAAAGGCAAAAACATGCGCAGAAGAAGAGATTGATGAACACATTCAAGATCGAAGGCAGAAAATCGCTGCGTGGTGAAATAATCCCGCAAGGCGCAAAAAATGAAGCCCTTCAAATTATATGCGCCACCTTACTAAGTGCCGATCCTATAACCATTAACAAAGTTCCCGACATCAGAGATGTAAACAAACTCATTGAGTTGGTTGCCTCTTTAGGTGTTAAAGTGGAAAAGCTCGGTGAAGAGTCTTATCGATTCACTGCTGCAAACATCCATGTTGATTTTCTTGAAAGTGATGCCTACCGCGAAAAGGCTGCTTCACTAAGAGGTTCAGTAATGTTGCTGGGCCCAATACTGGCGCGTTATGGCAAAGCGAGCATTCCTAAACCGGGAGGTGATAAGATTGGTCGCAGAAGATTGGATACACATTTTATCGGCTTTCAAAAACTTGGAGCCAAATTCAATTACAACAACAAAGAAAATCTTTACCATATAGATGCCAGCCATTTAGAAGGCACTTACATGTTGCTGGATGAAGCCTCAGTAACTGGTACGGCCAACATCATTATGGCCGCTGTACTTGCTCAGGGCACAACCACCATTTACAATGCAGCCTGTGAACCTTACCTGCAACAGCTTTGCCTCATGCTCAACCGAATGGGTGCAAAAATCTCCGGAATTGGTTCTAACTTATTAAGCATTGAGGGAGTAAAAGAACTGAAGGGCACCGAACACACTTTGCTTCCAGACATGATCGAGATTGGCAGCTTCATTGGGTTAGCTGCCATGACAGGTTCTGAAATTACCATCAAAGATTGCCGCATCGATATGCTGGGAATTATTCCAGATGTGTTTAAAAAACTGGGCATTCAAATGGAATTCAGAAATGATGATATCCATATTCCTGCTCAATCAAATTATGAAATAGAAACTTTCATTGATGGTTCTATACTTACCGTGGCTGATGCCCCCTGGCCCGGCTTTACGCCCGATCTGCTGAGTATAGTATTGGTAGTAGCCACACAGGCTAAAGGAACAGTATTGATACATCAGAAAATGTTTGAAAGCCGCCTTTTCTTTGTTGATAAACTCATTGACATGGGCGCCCAAATTATTCTTTGCGATCCGCACCGCGCCACAGTAATTGGTATGGATAAAAAACAGGCGCTTCGCGGTATAGCCATGAGCTCCCCAGATATTCGCGCAGGTGTGGCTTTATTGATTGCCGCCCTTTCTGCTGAAGGATCCAGCACCATATCTAATGTAGAGCAAATTGACAGGGGCTATCAGCAAATTGACAAAAGGCTAAATCAAATAGGGGCATCCATCAAAAGAATCTGAGCAATTCATTGATAATAAAATTCAGTTTTATTCGTACCTTCATATGATGAAGTTACTTATCTCCTTCTTGCTCTGCCTTAGCTGCCTTTTTCTACATGCGCAGGATAATAAAATACTATTGAATGGTACGCTTGTCAATGAGGAGGATAATAGCCCCATACCCCATGCGCATATTATTGATAAGCACGCACGTAACATGGTGGTTAGTTCTTTGGAAGGAAAGTTTAAAAAATTAATAGGATTGGGCGATACCCTTGTTATCTCGATTATTGGTTACGATAGCGCTGTCTTTTTTTTACATGAAATGCCTGAAAGTAATACACTTGAAGTTGTTATCAAACTCTATCCTTCAAGCAGTATGCTGGAACCCATAAAGGTTTACGCATTTAAACCGGAACATGAGTTCAAAAAGGAAGTACTTGAAATGGGGATTGTTCCCGACCCTAAAAATCATAAACAAATCAATATTCCTAAGGTGCAATTTGAGCCCGATTATTCAAGTTACTTCAACACCCCACAACCCGGCTCTACACAAATTGCCACTTTTGGAGCAGGTGTGAAGCTCAAAGGTTTCCCTGTAACCACTAAAGACAAAATGCTATTTCAGCAAGTTGAAAAACGAAGAGAAATCATCAACAGCAAATACAACGAACAGTTTGTGTCAGAAATCACAGGATTAAAAGATGAAAAGCTGAAGAAGTTCATCGACTGGTGCAATATGGATGAGAATTTTATCTTCGATGCCAATGCTTACGATATTGCTAAGGCCCTTTTAGCATGTTTGGAAGATTTTAAGAAGGAAGATGAAAGGATGTAAAACACCTTATTGCCCTTAATTCTGAATTAAAATACCCCCTCATTTCATCAATTTTTTCAATACCACGCCTGCTGAATTAAGTAAATAAAATTTAGCCAACTGATTTATGTCATGGTATTTATGGTTATATATATTTTTCTTACATCAAAAAGAAAATGAACTACCTCATCATATACATGAGCCGGCATGGCACAACCGAGAAAGTAGTTGGCCTGTTGCAAGAAAAATTAGGCGTTGAGAATTGTACTTTAATTAACCTGGCAAAACAGACAATTCCTGCACTGGAACACTACAATACAATAATTATTGGTGGCTCTATCCATATTGGGCAGATTCAAAAAAAACTAAAGGAATTTTGCGAAGCTCATCAGGCGATACTATTGAAGAAAAGGCTAGGCCTGTTCATCTGCTTTATGAATAAAGAATTGGCTCAGACCCAGTTTGAAACTGCCTTCCCCGATATTTTACGTCAACATGCCCGCTCCCACGGACTGTTTGGTGGGGAGTTGCTATTCGATAAAATGAATTTCCTTGAACGCTTTATTGTAAAAAAAATCAAGAAGGTGAATGAAAGTGTCTCTGATATAAACATCAATGCCATTAACCAATTTGCTCAAACAATGGCAAAGCAATCAGAAAAACCCTATTGTAACTAAATTGAAATTTTGTTGATAACTCGGTTGATAAGTTGTGGAGTTCTTTATGTCATTATATTTTGCTAAGTAAATCAAGGTACATACCTTCATATCACTAAGTCGAAAAATTGACAAGGTGATCAAGGAGCAACGGTAAACAAAAGTTATTTTCTACGGGAAATGATTACAAAAAAGCCGATGAGTTTTGATCGTGCAAATGAAAAAGGGTCTTTCGGGATACCGGTTATTTGTACAAAATCTAAAGCAAAAACCGCAAGGAATTTATTTAGATTTTACTTTGTAAAAAGCAATTTAGGGTTGGGTTTCAGCTAAGGTTGTTACTTAACAAAGACGGGGATACTCAAGCAATTGATGTGTCCCCGTTTTTATTTTATACCCACGCCACCCTTATTTACAAATTTTACTTACCTTAAGTTTTAGGAATAGCTTTGCTTGATCTCAGTATACCGTGTTTTGAAATTTTACAATAGTGTTTGATTGAACTTGCTTACAAGTCCTAACAAAAAGGGCTATTCTTCCTTATTGTCGGGTAAATGTCGTGTAATTGAAGTGGCATTGTCCCCCACATTCCGCATTTATTTGCAGAAAAACTATTTATGAAAACTGGGCAATTAATAAAAGAGCTGAGATTAAAAAAGGGAATCACACAGGAGGACTTAGCCGCGAAAACGGACATCAGTGTGAGAACCATACAACGCATTGAAAATGGTGAGGTGGACCCACGTGCGTACACACTTCAATCTATCGCAGTTGCATTGGAAGTCAATTTTGAAGTGTTGGCTAACTGTGAACCAGAATTAAGTGTAGCGGATAAAAAAGAGAACAGTAAATGGCTTCCACTACTACACTTAAGTGGATTATTTCTTTTGATCATACCACCCATATTAGTTTGGATATGGAAACGTGATGACGTGAAAGACATCCGCAAACATGCCATTGATGTAATCAATTTTCAATTGAGTATGTCGCTTTACATTCTTCCATTTGTAGTTTTTTTCTCACCTCCTATATTAATTGCTTTGGGTCTATTCAGTCAGGTAGTCATCCTACTAAATTCCGTGAGGGTGACAAGTCATCGAAATTATAAATACCCATTATCCATTCGGTTCTTGAAACAGGAGTCTGCTATTTGACATAAGGCTCATCCCCTTAAGTCTCTTTTACTCACGTAAAGAAAAAGAGCCGTAAAATAACGGCTCTTTCTAATTATAATTACTTGAGGTGCTGGTCATACATATTGATTCAACATCACAGGCATAACTAACATCAGAATTTCTTCATCTTTATCTTTCTCAGCCGGAAGAATAATGCCTGCCTTATTTGGTGCCGACATGCTTAGTACAATTTGATCTGCATCAAGATTGTTCAACATCTCCAGCAAGAACCGCGCATTGAACCCGATTTCTATATCCTCGCCTTCATGTTCACAGGCCAGTCTTTCGTTGGCTTCATTTGAAAAATCAAGATCTTCTGCTGATATCTGTAATTCCGATCCGGTAATTTTTAATCTTACCTGGTGGGTGGTCTTGTTAGCGTAAATAGCGATGCGCTTTAATGAACCCAGGAACTCGGCCCTGTCGATGGTCATTTTGATAGTGCTTTTTGCAGGGATGACATTTTCGTAATCGGGGAAGCGTTCGTCAATTAAACGGCAAATCATTTTTATGTTACCAAACTTGAAGAAAGCATTCGACATGTTGAAATCGATACTTACCGGTACATTATCTGTGGGTAAAGTGCTCTTTAATAAATTGAGTGCTTTTCTCGGAATAATTATGGACGCGCCATTCTCTGTCTTTACATCTTTCCTGTCGTACCTCACCAACCTGTGCCCATCGGTTGAAACAAAAGTGGTTTTTTTATCTGTAAGGTTAAGGTACACACCAGTCATGGCCGGACGCAACTCATCATTGCTGGTAGCAAAAATGGTATTGTTAATGGCCTTGGCCAATACCTGAGAAGATACCTCAGCAGAAAAATCGTTGCTCACATTCGGCACTTTGGGAAAATCAGTAGCATTTTCTCCCGCCAGCTTATATCGGCCATTGTCCGAAATGATCTCAATGCTATAAGAAGTCTCATCGATAGAAAAAGTTACCGGTTGTTCAGGAAGGTTCTTTAATGTTTCAAGTAATATTCTTGCAGGCACAGCAATGTTGCCTTTCTCTTTCGATTCTACTTGTAGTTCTGTGATCATTGAAGTCTGCAGATCAGACCCTGTTACAGTCAACATGCCCCCGTTTACTTCAAAGAGAAAATTCTCTAAAATGGGCACCACCGGATTGGTAGTGATAACCCCATTGATATTGGATAGTTGCTTTAAAAGGTAAGCAGATGATACGATAAATTTCATTGTTCAGTAGTGGTTATGGATAATTTTAGTGACGGTAAAGTTATAAATAAAAACAGATATCAGAAACCTAGCTTTGGGGTATAATTGGCACTTATTCGGTATTGATGGCTTGAAAATCCTGTTTGCGCCTCAATAAAAATTGCATGTCCTGGCCACCTAGCCAAAGCAGTTGCTTGCCGTCTAATCTTGCCAGGTATTGGTTGCTCTTTACTGGTTCCGACCAAAGTTCCAGTTGCCTGCTGCGTCCGGCAATATTGCTAATACTTATGTTGGCATGAGCTTCAGTTTCTGCCAATTCATCCGCGCGTTCATCCTCTCCGGGCATCAGCCATTTCCGGGTCTCAAGCATGGAAATATAATCCAGGTAATCGTTTAGTCGGGCAGTATCGGTTTTGGGCAAATCTTTTACCCTGAAATAGTCATCCGATAAACTTATTTCAAAACTTTCTTCAGCCCTGGCAGAATAATTCAATTGCAATGCGGTAAAATTCTGCCAGTTAAAATCAAACACCAGTTTATCGCGCCACTCGTGTTCCGGCTGCTGAAATATAAAAGCTACATAAGCATTGTATCCCGGAATCACTACCTGGTAAATATCATTTGCCTTTGGCGCTTTAAACCATGTCATTTTCTTTTGGGGATCTCCCCAAACCTGGAATTCTTTTTTCAATTCATCGCCCTGATATAATTTTACGTGGTAAGCATCGGCATTGAATCGCTGGCTAAGCTCATCTTGCTGATTGCCGGCTACCTTTCTTTTGGGAATGGCCTGATCAATCGTTGCAAACAAAACCTGAATCATTTGCCTGTCAGCCACAAGTTTTTCATTGAGCATCCATCGTCCATCGAGGAAAGACAATTCAATGGTTTGATTTGCGGAGGCAATAGACACCTGATCAATTTGTTCAAGGAACACAGGCTTAAATAAATACCTATCAATCTTTGAGGCAGCGTTATCCGGCAGCACAAAATAGACCATGACCGTAATGCCAATCAAAACAAGCAAAATTATGCTGCGATATTTTATACTGTGATCAAGCATCTAAGTTCTTGCTGTATTTATTTTTTCTCCAATAAGAGCGAACTAATCCAAAGACTAATACCAATAGAACCGGTAATACTAAATTAAGTAGTTGCCATTGCAATTTTTGATTAGCAATTTTCTGCTTGTCTAATGGCCTTATTTTCACTTCCTTGTTCCTGGTTGTTATTAATCCATCTTCTTCCAGCAAATAAGCCAGGGCATTCATGATAAAATCTTTATTGGCAAATACATAAGAAGTGAAGGGGTCTCTGCCCAACTCAAGTGCCTGCCTGCTGCGCGCGTTGATTTCATTTCTTGCCAAATCGCCATCGGCAATAACAATCATTTTTGTCTGACTGCTCTCACTGATAAAATCTTTTGGATCAAAATCTTCGGACAAAAATCTGTTCTTAAATAAAGAGCCGAAACTTCCTTCAAGTAAATATGCTAGTGGAATAGGATCTGCCATCTGGTTAAGATTCGTATTTCTCAATTCATTGGCGCTCACATTTATCGGTGTGCTGATGGTCCTTGCATAGGGAGAGCTCCACATCAGTACCGATTTTTTTACGCCTTCGGCTTTCACCGTGTCTATGCTGCTGACAAATCGCAGGTGCGTAGCATCCAGGTTACGGGTAATGGGATGATCTGCATAGTTATTAATCAACGGAAAGAAAAACCAATCGAGCATTTGCATTTGGGGCGTATTACCTGCTGTGCCGGTAACTACAGGATACTTACTGCTTAGCCTGTCTTGTACCAGGTTCCTGTTAATTCTCAGGCCATACCTGAAAAGCATATCATCCAGGTTATGCGCAATGGGTGCTGGATAATATTGATCGGAGGAAGCACTGTCTATACTTACATTGAATTGGTTGAGCATGAAAAATAATTTCCCTCCCCGCATTGCATACTGATCGAGCAATAACTTATCCTTAGTTGAAAATGATGAGGATGGCCTGCCAATCATCAGCACATCAAAGTTGAGCAATGCATTCAGCGAATTGCTTTCAACAAAATCCACTTCATACACTTCCTGCATATCGGCAATAATTGAAGCCACGTCTAAACCCGTTAATTCTCCATGGCCTTGTAACCAGCCTATGCGTTTTCTCTCAGTATTGCTAAGCGTATATACAGCATTGGCGATTTCAAATTCTATATTTTCAATGGCCTGATTGATGACCTCTTGTGAACTTACCGAACGACTTCCTTTAAAGAGATTAACACCCACTTCATTTCCACCATAAGAGACCAGGGCACCCGGAAAAAGTAAGCGCTCCATGCGCTGCCCGTCTTTCTCATCCACCACATTGAAGGGTTGTAGGCCCTTGGCCATGAGTTCGTTCATAAATTCTGTTCTTGCCTTTTGGCTCAAGGCTGTTGCCGGGTCGGTAAAAGTATATTGAAAGCGGTTGTTTGAATACACCCTGAATTCATCTAATGTCTCGCGAATAGCTTTTTGAAACCTTCGGAAAGCAGCATTCATCTCTCCTTCCAGAAAAATTTCTACATACACCACGTCATCCAGCTCTTCAAGTAATTGTTTGGTGGCGGGTTTAATAGAGTACCTTTTTTCTTCGGTTAAATCAAGCCTAAAGAAAAAATGAGAGGCAAGTAGATTGATTAATACAAATAAAACCAGGCCATTGGCCAGGTAAAGAAAGTCTGCAAGTCTTCTGCGATTGTACTTTACCATTTTCTGCTGGCTAAAACAATTTTGGTACTTAGTAACAGCAGCGCAGTTACACTGAGAAAATATACCAGGTCCCGACTATCGATCAGGCCACGTGCTGCTGAATCAAAATGATAAAGCAAACCCAATTGCTTGATAAACAGCGTTGCACTTGACCAAACATTTAACGCAGCCAGGGCATCAAAAGCATTGTAAAAAAGAAAACAAAGAAACATGCCGCTGATGAAAGCTACAATCTGATTTACGGTGAGCGATGAAGCCAGAATACCTGTAGCTGTAAATACTCCGGCCAGCATGACCAATCCGAAATAAGAACCCAACACAGCCGCTGTATCAATATTGCCTGCCGGATTTCCTAATTGTACAATAGAGAAGTAATACAAGCCTGTAGGTACCAGGGCAATAATCACCAGCAACCAACAGGCGAAGAACTTACCCAAAATAATCTGCCAGTCGCTCAGGGGTTTTGTAAACAACAATTCAAGGGTACCCGATTTTTTTTCTTCCGCAAAACTGCGCATGGTAATCGCGGGGATAAGAAACATGAACACATATGGCGCGAACGAAAAGAGTGTATCCATATCCGCAAAACCATAGTTCAATACGGAAGTATCCGGAAACACCCACATGAGCAAACCTATGCCGGTAAGAAAAACACTGATCACGATATAGGCGATCAATGAATTAAGAAAAGCGCTAAACTCTTTTTTGAGAATACTCATCATGTGCTTGCCTCCTTCCCCGTTAATGAAGCAAAAACATTTTCAAGCGATTGTTCCTCAAGTCTGAGACCCAATAAAGTAAGTTGCTTATCGGCTGCCAGCCTGAATAAATCAGAACGAATGTCTTTATCCCGATCAAAAAATAATCGGTAATTACCCTTTGCAATATGCCTGACTTCAAGTACCCCGGGTACACTGGTCAAAATATGTTCGTCAATAGTATCACTAAATTCGGCAAGCAAAGACGCGCGTTGTAAGCCGGCATGCAGTATATCATCCAAAGAGGCATCGGCCACAATACTTCCCTTGTCTATTAATATCACCCTGTCGCAAAGTGCTTGTACCTCTTGCATGATGTGCGTGGAAAAGAGCACGGTCTTCGCTTTGGAAACTTCTTTGATCAGTTTTCTTATCTCTATCAATTGGTTTGGGTCGAGCCCTGAAGTGGGTTCATCAAGAATTAGCACGGCTGGGTCATGAATCAAGGCCTGGGCAATACCTACCCGCTGACGATAACCTTTCGATAAGGCCTCAATGCGTTTGTGTTGCTCTGCACTTAGTCCGCAGAGATGGATCATTTCCTTTACACGATCTTTTAATTGCCTGGCACGCAAGCCGTACAATGATCCGGCAAAGCTTAAAAACTCTGCTACATACATATCAAGGTACAAGGGATTATGTTCAGGCAGGTAACCGATCATTTTTCTTGCAGCAATAGGATCAATGCTCACATCCAAACCGCAAACCCAGGCCTGACCCGCACTTGCAGGTATAAAACCGGTGAGGATTTTCATGGTGGTAGACTTGCCCGCACCGTTAGGACCGAGGAAACCGACAATTTGCCCCTCTGGAATTTCAAAAGAAACGCCCCTTACCGCATGTTGATTTCCATAAATTTTAGAGAGCTCTTTTACCTTCAGCGACATAGCAGTGTTACAAGGCACAAAACTATCAAAATAGCACCAAGCTGCAAGGTAACTGAGCCTGAGTAAAAACACCTCAGACAACAAATTAACCGTTAAAAGGGGCACAGACAGCCTGTAAAGTTTTAACACTGCCGATAGGTTTACTTATTCATGTTTAAAAGGATATAATCCATATTTTTGTAGGTACCATACTGCCAAACGGCACAATGATTGTGATCAGATAAATCAAAAGAGCAATTGATGAAATTTTTTAGAATTAGCATCCTCCTTTCTTTAGTCCTTATGGGCAGCCTGGCAATTGCCCAGGAGGGTTATAAAATTAAATTTACAATAGAGGGCCTGAAAGACACTACCGTATATCTGGGCTATTATTATGGTGAAAGCACCTACGTAAAAGACACAGCCAAAGTAGATACCCATGGTGTATTTGTATTTGATGGCACGAAACCCTTAAACAGAGGGATTCATTTTTTGATTCTCGACCGCACCCGCCTCTTTGAATTTGTTATTGGCACGCAACAGCACTTCAGCCTGAAAACCAAAACAGATGATTACATCAGTCACATGCTGGTTAGCGGTGATCCGGATAATCAGCTCTTTTTTGAAAACATGCGCTTCAATGCCGAGCGAAATAAAGAAGCCGAGCCTTTTTTGAAAATACTCAATGATGAAAATGCTGCCGAGCAAGATAAATTAGCTGCACGCGAAGGATTCAACGCTATCAATACAAAAGTAATGGAGTATCAAAAAAGTGTGCTGAGCAAGCATCCTGATTTGCTCACCACAAAAATTATGAACTCGGGCAGAAGAATAGAAATACCCGATCCTCCAAAAAAAGCAGATGGCAGTATCGATTCTACTTTTCAGTTCAGGTATTACCGCGAACACTTCTTTGATAATTTTGACCTGGCCGATGATGCCCTCATCAGAATGCCCAGACCATTCTACTCTGAAAAAGTAAATGAATATTTAGACAAACTCTTTATACAACAGGCCGATACATTGATTAGAGCAACCGAAGGACTGATTACTAAAGCAAGAAAAAATGAAGAGACGTATAAATACATGGTCTGGCTATTAACTCAAAAATACTGGAACCCGGAGATCATGGGGCTCGATGAAGTGTTTGTTAACCTGTACGATAAATATTTTGCTACCGGCCAAATGGATTACTGGGCCAATGCCAACCTGATGAAGACCATAAAAGAACACGCTGACAAAGTGCGTTTAAGTATGATAGGCAAAACCGCACCTAACCTTATCCTGGGTGATGTAAACAAACAAATGAAGGCGCTTCACGACATCAGGAAAAAATATACCGTACTCTATATATACGATCCTGAATGCGGGCACTGCAAAAAAGAAACACCAAGACTGGTGGAGTTTCTTAACACTACCCGGCACGATGTAGGTGTATACACCGTAAGCACAGATACTTCATTGCTAAAAATGAAAAAGTACATTGAAGAGATGAAGATGCACAAGTTTACCAATACCACTTTTTATTACAGTGCCGTAGGCAATTACAATAAGTTGTATGATGCCCCCACTACACCAACCATTTACATCATTGACGAGAAGAAGAAAATCATTGCCAAGAAATTCCCGTCAGCCGAAAAACTGGAGGAATTCATCAGCAATTACGAGCGGTTCCAAAAGACAAGGGCATCAGCCAAATAAGGCCAATGCTTGCTGAAATGAGCCCTTTACGTACTTTTTTGAAAATTTAAGCGCCCCTCATGCAACTATTTGCCCTCTATGGAGTATCTAATAAGCAGATCATCACCTTAACTCATGGCATTTCTAAGTAATCTCTTCGGGCAGAAAAAGAAAAAATCCTTAAAGGCAAAATGCCCCATCACCAAAGAACCTATTGAAGAGGGTTTTGGATACTTACTCAGTACCTCTCAGGTAGTTAGCTCTAAAAAATACTGGGACATGATCATGACCGAGCCCGAAACCATTTCGTACAGCCTCTCGCATTTCAAAAAAGAAGCCAGCGGAACACAAATGCGTAGTCTCATTTTTGAAAAATACAGCAGCATTAATAAACCCTGGATTGTTTCCGATTCATGCATCAGTCTCTTTGAGGTGGATAGGCAAGAGGCCCGTGAAGCAGCTAAAAAATGGTGGGAAAGTGAAGGCGGTTACCAGCCCGAACAAACCGGCACAGCCGCTGATTTAATGGATGCGAAGGATTTTGAAAGCGCAAAACGGTACGCCATTCTCGAAGCCGGCAAGGCAAGATTAGCAGCAGCATAATTTTAGGTCTTAGGCATTAGGGATTTAATGCCCAATGCCTAAATTTTAATCCCCAATAATCATATTCCTTTAGTAACTGTGTACAAGTAGCTTTAGATTGGGATAAAATTAATATCCCATGAAAAAACTATTTATACTCCTTTGTTTTATAGGGCTATTTTCAGCGCATGCACAAGATAACATTGGTTATCAGCGTCCGCCTGAAGAGATAGCCAAATTGGTGGAAGCACCCTTAACGCCATTGGTCACATTTTCTGCGGATAAAAACTGGATGGTTTTTCTTGAGCGTTCAGATTATCCCAGCATTGAACAACTCTCAAGACCAGAATTAAGGCTGGCGGGTTTGCGTATCAATCCCAACAATTACGGACCCAGCCGTAGCACTAATTTCATCGGCATCAGCATGAGAAAAATGGGTGATGACAAAAATCTTGAAATCAAAGGTTTACCCGAGCCGCTACTTTTAAGCGGTGCCAGCTTCTCACCCGATAGCAAGAAGCTTGCCTTTTTGCAAAACAATCCCGACAACATTGAACTTTGGATCATTGATGTAGAATCGTTGCAAGCCCGCAAGGCCAGCAACAGAAAAGTGAATGCCGTTTTTGGCAGCACCATGACCTGGACAAGCGATTCGCAGCACATCATTTTCAGTGCAGTACCCGCTACACCAAGTAAATTGCCGGTTGCCTCTCGTGTACCTACCGGTCCTGTAATTGAAGAGAACCTTGGCCGTAAAGCACCCTCACGTACTTACCAGGATTTATTGAAGAATGCTTACGATGAAGAAGTGTTTGAACATTATGCTACATCAGAACTGGTGAAACTTGAATTACGTGGAACAGAAACCGTTATTGGCAAAGCCGATATGTACGGTGGATTTTCTACTTCACCAGATGGACAATTCATCATGCTGCGCAGTATACACAAACCTTTTTCCTACCTGGTACCCGCTTCACGTTTCCCTACCCTGGTGAAAATTATTGACCTGAATGGAAAAGAAGTAAAAACACTAATTGACATTCCATTGCTTGACAACATACCCAATGGTTTTGATGCCACACAACCTGGTCCGCGCAGTCATGCCTGGCGTGCCGACAAAGCCAATAGCATTTACTGGGTAGAAGCGCAAGATGGTGGAGATCCGCGCAAGGAAGTAGAAATTAGAGACAAAGTATATAGCCTCGATTACCCATTTACCGATACCCCGAGCGAACTGATAAGTTTGCCCCTGCGCTATGGCGGCCTGATATGGGGTAATGCAAACATTGCCTGGGTATATGAACGTTGGAGGAGTAACCGCAAAGAAGTGGTGTACCAGATTAATCCGAATAAAGTAAGCGCTCCCAAAGTAGTGTTCGACAGAAATTACGAAGACAATTACAATGCACCCGGCTCGCCAGTAACAACCATGAATGAGTTTGGTCGTAGTGTA
>CAZVFM010000056.1:0-13877 GCA_964626095.1 uncultured Roseivirgaceae bacterium
TTTTTTTATTGATGCCATTATACTTCAGTGAATCCTGAGCTAAGGTATAAAATGGAGATACTAAAACGAGGAAGATGAAAAACCTATTTAGTCTCTTCATTTTCCGTATTTAATTTTCGGACTGAGCCGGTTTCAGCTTCATCAAGTACTGATTCTTCTTCCCTTCTTTTTCTGGCAGACTGAAGCAGTTCCTTAATTTCATTAAAACTTTGGGTATACAGTAAACTTGCTCCGGCAGTTGTTGTGCTTTGCTGATTAATGTTTAGTGAATTGTAGTTTGTTCGATTGTACATTTTTACCCTGAACTTCCCGTCTTGCGTTAACATATATTCGACCGTAAGATCACCAAGCAAGCTTACGCTGTTGCCGCGATTATCCTGTGAAGCAAGACTACCATCTCTTGATATCCTTAACCTGCCATCGAGAAAACGATAGGCCAACCTGAGTTGAAAAGTGTTGTACGCTTCTGCATCCATGGTACCCAAATCAATATCTACTTCAAGATTTTCATCTACCTGGGTCATCCAGTAGCTTAATTGATTAGAGAGTAACTCGCTCACACTTCCTGCAATGCCACCTCCAGCACTAAAAAATGCATCCGGTTGCGAAAACCTTCTCAAGATGATAAGACTAAACACTTGTCGTTTCAATTCCTGATCATCCAGTCGACTCTTAAATGCCTGAAATTCAAAATCGGGTCTGATGGTTGCCATATCACAACCATCAAGGCTCACAGCATCGGGTAGGTCCCTTGCGGTAATATCAAAATTAATGAATGGAGATAGTAGTTGCCCCTCGAGATTCAAAAGAACTTGTATGGGATACTTACGCCTTAATTGGGGCGCGGAACAATCTTCAAGTGCAATAAGGGGTGCGATAGATGCAAGTTGGTTATAAGAAGCTTTAATGTTCATATTGCCTTGGTAGGGATCGCCATACCAGGTAATCCGACTTCCGGATTCTATTTGGAATTCTTTATTTACAATGTCGTAGAGTGTGAAGTTATAGGCACCTTCAGTAAATTCAATTGGCCCAAACATATTGAACTCTCCTTTTGTATCCAGTTGAAGCTTTATATCTCCCCGGCCTCTTCCTCTGATTATATCTCCGGCCTTTAAATCAAAAATGATTTCGCAGTAAGCGTCTGGTGTAATCTCGAGGTTGAATTCAAGCGTTATTCCACTGAGCGCAGTGGTTGTTTTAGCCACCTCTTCTATAAGGGCATTTGCAGTACTGTCTGTAAAATTTACGAAATTGATATACTCCTTAGTTTCGACTGTTGTAGTTGAATTACTAAGGGGGATGGAAAAACGTGTACCTCTTTCAGTTCTTGCATTAGCAGAAATCTTCATATTACTTAGTGGCCCGAAGAAGTTCACCGTCCCTGTTGCATTGGCTTGTCCATAAAAAAGGTCGTTGTCTTTAGCGGTTGTATTCAATACCTGGAAGTTGTTGAAACTACCCGCCAGGTCTATACTTATATTCTGAAAGTTGTTATGTAATAAGAAACCATTAAGCCGGCCTGTGCTTCCATTAACATCTCTGAGTTCCAGATTTTGGAAAAGTATTTTGTCTGGCTCCATTCTAAGATTACCATTGAACCGATAGAGTGTTTTGAGGTAATTTATCATGACTTGTCCATTGCTAATATTGCCCGAACCATTGATTTTAACAAGGTCAAAATTACCTGTAATCTTATACTTACCTGTAATGGTGCCATCTATCTGGCTCATAAAGTAATCGAAAAAGGGTTCGATAATTTTAAGATTTGCTTCAGCAAACTCTGCATTCAGATCAAGTTGATTACCGATAATAAAGGGGTCGTAAGTGCCTGCGATATTTACTATTCGTTTACCCAGCCGGTTGATCAATAAATTAATTTGAAACGTTTTGGTGGTATTATCCCATTCGTTTACACCCGTAACATCCCCAATAAGAAAATCATCTATGGTTTGATTATAGATATTTATTTTATTCTGCACATTTGGGTTATTGTATAAGTCTTTTACCTCAATATATCCTTCCATAGTGCCTCCAAGATTTTTGCCTATCAGCGGATTAATTATTCCTACTGATACATTATTAAATTCTACCAGTAAGGTTTCTTCTGAATCATCAGAAACCTTGCCGTTGATAGTTATATTTTCTCCATTATTATAGACAATGAGGTCCCTGATGTTCAGCTCTCGGCCCTTTATCATTATATGGTTGCCCTTTTCAATATTCCATATGTTCTCCAGAAGTTTTAGCGTTGAAGGGTTAAACCTTATTTGCGTGCTATCTCTTCTGAGAAATGCATCACCACTAACATTAATGTAGTTATCGGCAGTTTGTTGGTAGGCATCAAGTGTAAAAACTATTCGTTCTTCATGCCATACTCCTTCAAACAAAAGGTCTTTGGTAAGAAGCTGGGAAGTGAGGTTTTGATTTTCTGAATTAAGAAATACCATTGCCAGTACGCTCGTGCTGTCTGATATTTTTGATCCATTAAATTCTATCGTGTTGTTAAGAAATAATTTATTGGTGAATAATAGAGAGTCAAAAGTGGTGTATGCTGTTAACATGGTGTTGTACCCACTAAAGTAATCACCCTGAATGACAATCTCTTTTGAGAGTTGCAAACTTTTAGTGAATAAATTAACTATCGGATTTACATCATGTAATACAAATTCGAAATCAACATCATAGTCTTCAGGACTTTTTGTTTTATCAAGATAGTAGTCTTTAATAGCTGTTCTGTCGTTTTGAAGTTGAAGGCCCAATTCATAAATCAGTGTTGAAACATCCTGATACAATGTGGAGTACATATAGTTTCCGGCCATTTCTACATCAAGCAAAGAAGATTTAATGCTAAGTTTTTTATCTGTACCCTCTCTGTCGGAGACAATTTTAATAGAATCAAGTTCAATCTCATTTTCATCATACACGATATTAAAGTCATGAAGGTTAATATATCCTGAAAGACTATCTAACTCCAGTCCCTGAATGTCAATATCAATTACCGAGCTTAGGAAAAAATGCTTGTTTGAGAGATTGAGGTTGTGAAAGTTTGCATAATTAAGGTTACCATTTACTTTAATCGAACTTGCTTCATCCCTTAAATCAATTTTTGCCTCCGTGCTTAATTTGAGATTAGGATCATCAATACTTAAGAACCCATTGAAAAATTGAGAGAAAAATCGTCCGTTGGTAACGATGTTCACATAATCATACCCCCTAAACCCTATTTTATTGATCTCCCCGTCCAGTTTTACGTCAGCACTCTCTACTTTAAATCCTCTGCCTGCTAATCTTCCGTTAATACTAATCGTTTGCAGCAAGGCGGTGTCGCCTATCAATTCTCCTACCGCAAAGTTTACAGTTTCTAAATTGCCGATGTAACTGGAAAGCTCAATATTATTTTGATCTATTTTGAGGTTGATATCAGATATAATTTTTCCATACCTTGTATTGAGTTGACCATTGGCTACAAAATCATTAATGAACCCCTGGAATTGGCCATCAAAATCGATCTTACCTATTTCATTTATTTTGGTGGCAACTTCTCCTTCAAAGTATAAACTAATATCCTCGGGATAAATACTTGAGTTTATCAGGTCAAGATCTATAAAAGTATCTTCAATAAAAGGGAGGCCATGCATTTCTATTTTACCTTTTAGAATGCTTTTTCCGGTTTTGATAAGCATATTATCCAGGTTAAATCCGCTAAGAGGTCCGGAAAATTCTCCATCTATATACAGTATCTCTTTAATTTTTGCTGTGTTATGCGCAATGCGATATAAATCTTCAGGATGAATATAAGAGTCTTTGAGATGAGCCTCAATACGGACACTGTTGATAAAGTCACTCAGTGCTGCTGGGCTATCGTATAAAAATCGCAACGTATCAGAAATAAAACTTTTGTCGGTTAATAAATTAAGATTAAGCAACTCAATACCAGCGCGTGAATACCTGAAATAGGTTTGTAATTTTTTTACTTCCAATCCACTTTGGCTTTCTACTGCTCTTAAATCGTTAACTTGAAACTGAATGGTGTCACTGAAAAGTTGTATCGATTGCAGTTCTAACGAAGGCAAGTCTAAAGTAATGTGCGTAAGATCAAGGCCATTGCGAACGCTGTCTCTTCTGGTATCGTTAAGAGAAAAGTGCATGTCTTCAAGAATCAGTTCTCCAAGATTAATTTTTGAAGCAGTTTTTGGCTTATCCGAAGCCAGGAGTTCATTAACACGGTTTATAAAAACATTAATGTTTAAATTTTGTACGCTGTCATTTTCCTGAATAGGCACAAGGTAAAGTGTACCTGATTTAATTATGCCGGCTTCGAGGTTTAAGTCCTTCTTAATAAGTAGCCTTGAAAAATTAAAATTGATATATACAGAACCAACATCAATCATCTGGTTGCCTTCAGGGTCGGTAAGTTTGACACCACTTATCTGCAAACGGTCATACCAAAGCAGATAAAATCTATCAATTTCACCACTGAAACCGGTCTCCTTTTCCAGCTTATTGAGTACATAGTTGCTCAACCTAAGCTGTACAGCGGGTAGCTGAACCAGAATGAAGCATATAAAGAAAAGGCCTATAGTCAGCGTAATGAAATAGAGGCTTATCTTTGCAGTCCAATTTTTAATATTTTGCCAGTTCATTAATTGTAGATGAAACCAGTAATTCTTGCCATTGAGTCCTCATGTGATGAAACGTCAGCAGCTGTTGCCACCAATGGCAAAGTACTTAATAATATAATCGCCTCGCAAACCATACACCAAAAATACGGTGGTGTGGTTCCAGAGCTAGCTTCGCGTGCACATCAGCGCGACATTGTCTGGGTAGTTAACGAAGCAATACAACAAGCTGGTATTCATACTAACCAAATTGATGCCATTGCGTTCACCCGTGGACCTGGTTTATTGGGGTCTTTGATGGTCGGTCTTTCCTATGCCAAAGGAATGGCACTAGCACTTAAGGTACCACTTATTGAAGTAAACCACATGCAGGCACATGTGCTGGCTCATTTTATAGATGGGCCCAAGCCTGATTTTCCTTTTCTATGTCTCACGGTGAGTGGTGGGCATACGCAGCTTGTTTTGGTTAAGGATTATCTTGACATGGAACTGATAGGCCAAACGCAGGATGATGCGGTGGGTGAAGCTTTCGATAAAGCAGCAAAGATGCTGGGCTTTCCTTATCCTGGTGGGCCAATGATTGATCGTTATGCGCAAGAGGGTAATGGCAATGCTTTTACTTTTCCTGAAACTTTCATGCCCGGTTTGGATTTTTCTTTTTCAGGAATAAAGACAGCCTTTCTTTATTTCTTGCGAGATCAGAAAGTTAAGTCGCCCGATTTTGTTGAGAAAAATATTCATGATATCTGCGCCAGTTTACAGAAACATTTGGTGGGTATGCTGATTAAACGATTGGTACAGGCAAGCGAACAAACCGGAATTAAAGAAATTACCATTGCAGGTGGGGTAGCGGCAAACTCGGGATTAAGGGCTGCCCTTTCCCAAAAAGGCAAAGAACTTGGGTGGAATACTTTTATTCCTGAATTTCAATATTGCACAGATAACGCGGCAATGATAGCCATGGCAGCGCACTATAAATATTTAAAGGGTATGTTTGTTGGTCTGGATGTAGCACCAATGGCAAGAATGCCTTTTTAAGATGAAGTATATTTTTAAAACAGGAGACACCAAAACGTATAGCAAGCAGGTAGCTGAAACTGATGTGGCTGCATTTCATGGAGAAACGGTTCACCCGGTATGCAGTACCTTTTCAATTGCGCGAGACATGGAATGGTCCAGCAGGTTATTTGTTTTAGAAATGCTTGATGCGGATGAAGAGGGGGTAGGTACCTTTATCCATATTGATCATAAATCCCCTGCATTTGTAGGAGAAGTTTTGGATTTTATTGCTTGTGTGAGCAAGTTAGAAGGGAATGAAATTGTTTGTGATATAGAAGTAAAAGCAGCCAGCCGCCTTGTTGCGAGTGGTCAAACCGGTCAAAAAATTTTAAAAAGAGAAAAGCTCGCGGCTTTATTCAGCAGAAAATAGGGTATGGATAAGAAGCGTTTTAATAAAGATATTAATATAAGAAATAAACATGCAGGTTTTGAGTACCATCTGTTGGATAGTTACGTAGCGGGCCTGGTACTGCAGGGAACAGAAATAAAATCTATAAGAGAAGGAAAGGTAAATCTGCAAGAAGGGTACTGCTACCTTAATAATGGAGAATTGTTTGCAAAAAATATTAACATATCGCCTTATGCACAAGGCACGCATTATAACCATGAGCCTATGCGCGAGCGTAAGTTATTACTAAAAAAAGCTGAGCTTAAAAAGATAGAATCAAAAATGAAGGAGAAGGGCCTAACACTCGTGCCGTTAAGGTTGTTTATCACCCAGCGTGGTTTAGCCAAACTGGAAATAGCTTTAGCGAAGGGAAAGAAACAATTTGACAAAAGAGAAAGTATTAAAGAACGAGACGTAAAGCGCGAACTGGATCGTATGAAATTATGAGTACAGAATTTTCTGATTATGGTATTTGCAGATTGAGTCTTGTTCCGGTAAGACAATCGGCATCAGACAAAGCAGAGCAGGTATCACAATTACTTTTTGGTGAACATTATTATGTTATTGAATCAGATAAAGAGCAAAAGTGGTTACTGATCAGAAATTATTTTGATCAGTATGAAGGATGGATTGATGTCAAGCAACACACAAGTATTTCAAAGGAGTACTTTGACCATATATTAAATGCTGATTTTAAAATTACTACCGATCTTACCTCGGGTTTGTTATATAAAAAATCGCCAATACTTATTTTAATGGGCAGTGTTATTCCAGTTACCAACACAGAGTTATTTAAGATTGAGGAGCAATTGGCATTTAATGGAGAGGCGAAAGCACAAGGGCAACGCAGAGATATCGAATTTTTGAAAACAATAGCGAAACGGTATTTAAATAGTCCGTATCAATGGGGAGGTAAAAGTCCATTTGGGATTGATTGCTCCGGATTTGTGCAGATGGTTTTTAAAATAACGGGGTACAAATTACCAAGAGATGCCTGGCAGCAAGCAGAATCGGGTGAACTTGTTTCAGACTTTACTTTAGCTAAAGCCGGAGACCTGGCCTTTTTTAAGAATGATCAAGGGAAGTTAACTCATGTAGGCATTTTATTGGAAATGGGTCGAATTATACATGCTTCCGGAAAAGTTAGAATAGACTATTTCGATCAAACCGGCATACTTCATACCGAATCAAACCAGTACACCCACAAACTCAGCCATATCCAAAGGGTATTAATTGAGCACTAAAAAGGCATAAGCTTTGCATACCTGCTGAATAGGTTTTATTTTTCAGGATATGAATAACCGTGTACTTGTACTTAATCAGGAT
Source organism: uncultured Roseivirgaceae bacterium (assembly GCA_964626095.1). Taxonomy (GTDB): domain Bacteria; phylum Bacteroidota; class Bacteroidia; order Cytophagales; family Cyclobacteriaceae; genus DAOLDI01. Next base: position 7,396 of record CAZVFM010000056.1, read on the forward strand.
TTTAGTCCTATTTCAGTATGCTCAGTAGAGCGGGCATTTGTATTGGTTTATCTCAACAAAAGTGAGCTGGTACGCCCCAGCAACGGGCATAAGCTGCACAGTGTTACTATGGAGTTTCCTATGCCTGCAGTTATAAGGCTCAACAGGTATATAAATGTGCCGTATAAAGGAGTAAATCTTACCAGGCAAAATATTTTTAAAAGAGACAATTCAGAATGTCAATACTGCGGTACAAAAAGAGATCTTACACTCGACCATGTTATTCCCAGTTCTAAGGGTGGTGAGCATTCCTGGAAAAACCTGGTAACGGCATGCAAAAAATGCAATGCGAAAAAAGGCGACCGTACCCCAGAGGAGGCAGGCATGGCATTAAAGCGAAAACCCTATAAGCCAAATTATGCTACTTTTTTAAAGGATCATTCCAACGGCCACGAAGGTGAGTGGAATGAGTTTTTGATGGGTTAGAATTTTAAGGTAAACACCGTTTTTACATCAGGTTCAGATACTACGGTAAGACTACCATTATGCATTTGCATAATTTGCCTGGATAGACTCAATCCAATTCCTGATCCGGTTCGCTTGGTTGAATAGAAAGGAATGAAAATCTGGTCAATAGCTTCTCTGATAATACCCGGCCCATTGTCTTCTACTTTAACCAACACTTCTCCGCTTTCTATATTGCCACTAAATGTAATTTTTGCACCTTCAGTTTCGTGTAGTGCTTCTGCTGCATTTTTGATTAGGTTAATCAACACCTGTTCAATTAACTCTTCATCAGCCTGAATGACGAGATCTTCCGGATCACATGTGCAAGTAAATTCAATATTCTTGTTTTTAATATCATTCACTAAGAGCCCACTAACCTTCATCATCAACTCTTTAAGTTTAACTGCTTGAATGTTAGGTTTGGGCAAACTGGTATAATCACGGTAGGCATCAATAAACTTGATGAGCCCCTTGCTTCTGCTTTCAATGGTATGTAATCCCTCGCGCAAATCTTCAGCGTTCTCCTTACCCAGTTCAAAATGATTGTTTTTTGCTACGAGGTCGTAGGTAAGTATTTCTTTTAGTGTGGAAGTAAGCGATGAAATGGGGGTAATAGAGTTCATAATCTCATGTCGCAATACCCGGCTAAGGTTTTGCCATGCAGTAATCTCCTGTTTTTGTAACTCAGGAGTAATGTTTTGAAGTGTAACCAACTTATAGGAGTTTCCTCTTATTCTTACTTCCGTAGCCTGCAGATTGAGTTGGATATCGAATTTACCTTTATGCAACAGACTTTTGCCGGGTCCTACTTCTAATAGTTGTTGGTAAAGGTTGTTATTGCTTTGTTTGAGTTCTTCGATATTTTTTATCTGCATTATCCCCAGGAATTTTTTAGCTATTGGGTTAATCAATTGAATTTCTCCATTATCGTCAAAAGACAACAAGCCTGTATTTACTTGTTGCACAATTGTGTTAAGATAAAGCCAGTGTTCTTCTTTTTCTGATCTTGCTTTTCTGAAGGCTTCAAGTACTTCATTAAAAGCCTTATTGAGTTCGCGAAAGCTCTTTCCTAATTTATCATCGTAAGAAAAGCCTGAAACGAAATCCGAATATTTTACTGATTCGAGAAAGCGTGTAAGCTTGCGATTGGTTTGTGATATGTACCGGTATAGTTCAATCAGTTGTAAAACCAGAATGATAAAAATGATGGCAGCTGCCAGGTACATGTGTTGTTGCGATAGCATGTACACCAGAAGGGCAATTACCCCACTGAGTAATAAAACACGCCAGGCAACACGCGCCTTAAAATCATTAAAGACCATATTTTTCCAATCTTCTGTAAAGTGATGAACGGGTGAGGCCCAACTCTGAAGCAGCCTGTGTAATATTTCCGTTAAACTTTTTCAATACTTTCCTGATTAGTAGTTTTTCTACTTCTTCAAGGTTAAAATGGTCAATATTCATCGGACTATCTTCTTTAGTTTGTGGCCCAGTGCTACTAAGATTAAAATCCTCAGGTTGTAAAACTGCTGATGAACTGAGTATTATGGCCCGCTCAATGGCATGTTGCAATTCTCTGATATTGCCCGGCCAGCTGTGTTTATGTAAACGAGTCATGGCCGCATCACTTAGTTTGATCACCGGCTTATTGTATTTTTCTGCATACTGTTTTAAGAAATGGCTTACGAGCAAGGGAATATCTTCCAGTCTTTCACGAAGCGGAGGTATTTCTATTTCTATGGTATTTATTCTGTAAAGTAAATCTTGTCTGAAGCGATTTTCTTTTACCATTTCATATAAGGGAAGATTGGTCGCGCATATAAGTCGTATGTTAACATCTGTTTCTTTATTAGCACCTACACGGCTTACCTTTCTGTTTTGAATCACGGTGAGTAGCTTTGCTTGTAGCGGCATAGACAGGTTACCGATTTCATCCAAAAATAAAGTACCTTCATTGGCCAGTTCAAATCTTCCGGCCCGGTCTTCTTTGGCATCTGTAAATGCTCCCTTTTTATGACCAAATAATTCTGATTCAAAAAGGGTTTCGGTTATGCTTCCCAAATCCACCCCGATGAAAATATTTTCTTTGCGTGAAGAGTGCTTGTGAATAGCCCTTGCAATGAGTTCTTTACCCGTACCATTTTCTCCGAGAATCAACACATTGGCATCGGTAGCAGCCACGCGTTCTATGGTTTGAAAGATTTTTTGAATGGCGGGTCCTTGTCCGATGATTTCGCTAAAGCCGGCATTTACTTGCTTCGCCATTTCTTTTTGCTTTATGCGCAAGTCAGCTACTTGCTGCATACTTTCCCGCAGTTTCATGGCTGCAAAAATGGTGGCCAGTAATTTTTCGTTTTCCCAAGGTTTTAAAACAAAATCAGTAGCACCTGCCTTTATGGCTTTTACTGCCATTTGCACATCACCATAAGCGGTAATCAATACCACCACGGCAGAGGGGTCTATTTCCATAATTCGTTCCAACCAGTAATAGCCTTCACTTCCGCTGCTCACGTCTTTGGTATAATTCATATCCAAGAGAATAACATCATAATCATCGTGTTCCATGAGTAAGGGTATTGCCTCCGGATTCTTCTCAGTATCTACTTGCGCAAGGTGTCGCTTCAAAAATATTTTTGCCGCCTTTAAAAGGTCCTCGTTGTCATCAACGATCAGAATTTTGCCCTTCTTTTGTTCCATAGTTTATTGAAATACCATTTTACATGCTTCTCTATACACAAAGTTGGTACCGATAAGCAATAATGAGCTTAGACTCAATTCAAGGGCATTAATGTACATTTTTTTGTCCGTATACGGACAGACTCGTTCATATATGAACGCAAAAACGTACAGAATCCGGGCAAAAAGCATAGTTAAACCGCATACCCTGCTTTGGCATACTTGTTGGCTTAGTGTGCGGCAAACAGATATAAACATGGATCGGAAGATCAAAAAGAACAAGTGGACATTTAAGCGGATAGCAAGCATTTTAGGTGTGAGTGCAGTAGTTGTTTTTGTAGCATATCAGGTACTTTTTGCCGACAGAAGATCAAAATACAATGTAGATGCTGAGAAGATTACCATCTCTACAGTTAAGCGGGATATATTCCAGGAGTTCATTCCGATGACAGGTACAGTTGAACCAAGCCGTACAATTTATTTAGATGCGGTAGAAGGCGGATCAATCAAAAGGGTAATAGCCGAAAGCGGTTCTATGCTTAAAGAAGGAGATATTATTCTGGAGTTGAGCAACCTTAACCGGGAGATCAGCGTCTTAGATCAGGAATCTAATTTAACACAAAGTATCAACCGTATCAGAGAAACCCGTTTGCAGATCACTCAGAATGCTTTGCGCCAACAGGAGAGCCTGATTACCATTGAGAATGCTTTAGCAACGTTGAAGCCTCAATACGATAGGCAAAAACAGTTGTTTGAAAAGAAGTTAATTTCTAAGCAACAGTTTGAGCAAACTGAGGCTGATTATATAGCAAATATTAAACGTAAAGAAATTACTTATGAAGCCTACAGACTAGATTCGCTGGATAGGTTAAGACAAATTGTTCAGTTAGATTATAGTGAAAGAAGACTTTTGCAAAGCTTGGAAAACGTAGGAAAGATTTTAGATAACCTGGTGGTTAAATCACCTATCGATGGTCAACTCACCCGGCCACAAATAGAAGTGGGGCAGGCCATTAGTCCCGGTCAGCGATTGGGCCAGATAGATGTGGTGGGCAGTTATATCGTGCGTGTACCTATTGATGAAATTTACAATGCCCGAATCAGTGAAGGCCTTGGTGCCACGACTACCGTTACCGGAAAGGATTATCGGTTAACCATAACTTACGTTTATCCGGATATTCAAGGAGGGAGATTCAATGTAGACATGAAGTTTGATGATGAAATACCTCCAGGTATTCGCAGGGGTCAGTCATTAAGATTGCGAATTGAATTAGGACTTTCGTCAGAAGAATTACTTTTGCCTGTGGGTGGCTTCTTTAAAGATACCGGTGGAAATTGGGTTTATGTACTTAACTCTGATGGTTCACGTGCAGAGAAGAGAACAATAAGGTTGGGAAGAAAGAATACCGAGCATTATGAAGTGTTGGATGGGTTGCAACCTGGCGATCAGGTGATCACTTCATCATATGAGAATTTCGGTAACAATGAAGTATTAGTGTTAAAATAATAAGCTTGTAAATTTTAAATGAAAATCTGAAATCGAATAATATTATGATCAAACTAAAAAACTTACAGAAAGTGTACACTACTGAAGAAGTAGAAACTACCGCACTCAACAACATCAACCTTGAGATCAAAGAGGGCGAGTTTGTAGCTATTATGGGGCCATCGGGTTGTGGTAAATCAACTTTATTAAATATTCTCGGATTGCTGGATAATCCATCTTCCGGAGAATATCATTTTGGTGAGAATGAAGTAGCGGCTTACTCTGAGCGCCAGCGTGCGCAATTGCGTAAAGGTTCTATCGGCTTTGTGTTTCAAAGCTTTAACCTGATTGACGAGCTCACAGTATTCGAAAATGTAGAACTACCATTGTTATACCTGAAGGTACCTTCAGACGAACGCAAGCAACGTGTAGAAGAAGTATTGCAGCGCATGAACATCATGCACAGACGCAATCACTTTCCACAGCAGTTGTCTGGGGGCCAGCAACAACGTGTGGCTATTTCACGCGCTATTGTTGCCAAGCCCAGAGTAATACTTGCCGATGAACCTACGGGTAACCTGGACTCTACCAATGGTGAAGAAGTTATGAAACTGCTTTCTCAATTGAATGAAGAGGGCACAACCATCATCATGGTTACACACTCGCCTTATGATGCTAACTATGCACACCGCATTGTCAATTTATTTGATGGTAAGGTGGTAACTGAGAACATTAAGGAACACTTTCATATTTAATAAATACCAGGGCCCAGACTGCAATCTGGGCCTTTTTACTTGGTAGTTACCTTGTATTACAAGGTACCGGTGTTCCAACACGCTTTTAAGATTAAACTGTAAATCATGATTAAAAATTATTTGCTTGTGACGTTCAGGAGTATGATGAAGAACAAATTGTTTCTTTTCATCAATATCCTGGGCATGGCGGTGGCTGTTGCCTGTTGCATTGTTGCCTTTTTGAATCACGAATACAATGATGCCTTCGATAGTGAGCACAAAAATGCTTCAAAGATTTATAGGGTAAGTTCTGAGCGGGAATTTCAGGGTAATATTACCCGGTATGGAATTGCATCTATGCCTTTAGGTAATATCGTTCGCGATAATATTCCCGAAGTTGATGGAGTAGTGAGATATGCCGGCACAGACATGAACGTGCGTGTTGGAGATGATATTTTCAATGTGTTTACAGGGTTGGTAGATCCTGATTTTTTCAGAGTTTTTACCTACGAATTTATTTCAGGGGTACCTGATCTAAAAGATAAATCCAAAATTTATATCAGTGAGACTTTGGCTAAAAAGCTTTTTGCTGATGAACCCGCGCTTGGAAAGATCATAACTCAAATCAATCCCAAAGAAGAGTTAATTGAATTTGAAATAGGTGGGGTATTTCGTGATCCGGCCCAGAATTCAAGTTTTGGAAATGAGGCTTTTACCCATTTCGATCATTATTTCAGGTCTATTATTACCGAGTTCGATGAAAATAGCTGGAGAACCTGGAATACTTTATTTCTCCTCATTGATGATGAGTCGCGCTTACCTGTAATCGAAAATCAATTACAAGCTTATTTGCCAGAGCAAAATAAGGCACGTGAAGATTTCAAGATCAGAAAATTTATACTTCAGCCTTTTCAAGGAATGGCCCAATACGATCAAAAGTATAATACCTATTCAAGATGGACAAGGTCTGCCATGCCGGTTGCGGCAGTGGTAGCGCCTTCCATTATGGCCTTGCTGATTTTACTGATAGCCTGTTTCAATCTTACCAATACTGCTATTGCAGTCTCCTCGCGCAGGTTGAAAGAAATTGGTATTCGCAA
>CAZVFM010000057.1:0-13643 GCA_964626095.1 uncultured Roseivirgaceae bacterium
CTTTAATTTGCAGAATGAGTCGCAAAGAAGATTTACGGAAGCAAATAAAATTATTTAATGAGAATGTTGCGAAGGAACTTCAAATTGAAGTTGATTACTATATCGAAAATGGCCTATTCGTTTTTACGGAGTACCATCATTTAAAGAGAGGTTACTGTTGCGAGAGCAGTTGCAGACACTGTCCCTTCGGTTTTAAAAAGAAAAAATAAGACTTAATTTTTTTTGAGTCGTTCTAGCCATTGCCTGAATATATATTTTGCAGCTGCGGTGGGGCTAATTTCTGATTTTGATATTTTTTGTTCTTGTGCTGATATTATATTTTTAATGGAATCATTTTGTTTTAAAGACCTGCTCATCAAATACTCAAGATGACTGTGCATCCAGTTAATATTTTGCTTACTTCTGTTTAAATCGAAATCATTTTTCGCGGTTGCTTGCTCTTTATACTTTTCAATAAGTGACCAGATTTCTTTTAAGCCTGTTCTTTCTAGCGCAGAACATGTGAGCACTTGTGTGGTCCATCCTGATGGATTGGGTTCAAATAAATGCAAGGCCTGTTCGTAATTGCTTTTGGCTTCTTTGGCTTTTTTTAAGTTATCGCCATCAGCTTTATTGATGACAATTGCGTCAGCTATTTCCATAATGCCTCTTTTTATTCCCTGCAATTCATCACCTGCGCCAGCTAACATCAAAAGAAGAAAAAAGTCTACCATGTTTTTTACTTCCGTTTCTGATTGACCAACTCCTACTGTTTCAACAATAACAATATCAAAACCAGCAGCTTCGCACAGCAATATACTTTCTCGTGTTTTACTTGTCACGCCCCCTAATGATTGCCCCGTGGCGCTGGGTCGGATAAAGGCATTTGGGTCTCGGGCAAGTTCTTCCATACGGGTTTTATCCCCCAAAATACTTCCGCCTGTTCGCTGACTACTAGGATCTATTGCAAGCACTGCAACTTTTTTATTCATACTAGTTAGTTGCTTGCCAAATGCTTCGATGAAAGTACTCTTTCCTACGCCAGGCACCCCGCTAATACCAATCCGTAACGACTTACCTGTCAGGGGTAAAACACCAGAGAGAATTTCTTCGGCCAGGTTTTGGTCCTCATCAAGCTGACTTTCAATAAGTGTAAGGGCTTGACTTAATAGTATGCGATCACCATCTAAAATTCCCTTTGTATAGACTTTGGGGCTGAATCTGGGCTTAAAAGTGCTTTTCAATTCGTAGTAATTGAGGATTAAAGCTATAAATTTCTAATTTAGTCAATTCTAAACCATAGTATGAAACCTAAGATTATAGACCATGGCAATTTTTGGGTAGACTGCATTGGAGGCACTATTTTCATTTTTGCCTTAATGTGGGGTATTTACAAATTTGTTCAGCTTGATTTTTTGGATGCACTTGATCCAATTGGTGCCGCCCTTGGTGACATGGAAATGTCAGACATCACCTTTTCTCAACTTCGAGATGATCCTCCGCCTGATACTAATATAGTTATTGTAAATATAGGTCTCTTATCAAGGGGGGAAATAGCTCAACAGGTAATGAACATTTCTAAATATGAACCTAAGGTAATTGGTATAGATGTTTTCTTTGATTGCGCGGGCTTGCCTTATGATACGATAAGTTGTCCACCATTGCGTGATCAGTTTGGCAATGCAATGCTTGGGTATGCAATTTCTGAGGCAAAGAACATAGTGATGGTAACAAAACTTGTACAAACGGATTCGCTCATTAAACTAGGCCTGGTGGGAGAGGAAGTGTTTGACTCTTTACGAAGATCAGATCCTGAGTATTTAATAGGTGCCTACGAAGGTTTTGCCAACCTGGACACAGGAGCAGATGATCAGGAGGATTATAAAGTGTGTAGAAATGTACCTACACAGAGAGAAGTAAGGGGAGAAATGAAATACGCTTTTAGCGCGCAAATGGCTTATTTGTATGATTCAGCTAAAACAGAAAGATTTCTTGCAAGAAATAATGCATACGAAGTCATCAATTACAAGGGCAATGTTATTGATTTCCATGGCAGAACAAATTACCCCAATGTGTTCTATGCCCTCGATTGGGACGATGTATATTTTGAGAATTTTGCACCGGGTTTAATAAAAGATAAAATTGTGATTTTTGGCTACCATGGAGCAAATTTTAGAGATACTTCCTGGGACGATAAGTTCTTTACTCCTCTCAACAAAGTCTATGCAGGAAAGGCGAACCCTGACATGTATGGGGTTGTGGTACACGCCAATGTAGTTTCAATGATACTAAATGAAGATTATATTGACGAAATACCAGACTGGCAAGAGCAATTAGTGGCTGTAATCATGTGTTTTCTCAACATGATGTTTTGTGTGTGGGTTTACAGAACCTTCCCGGTTTGGTACGATGGGGTAACTAAACTTGTCCAGATCATTGAAATCGGGATAATTGGATTTTTTATGGTGATGTTTCTACATTGGTACCAAATAAAGTTCGATTTTACCCTCACTTTGGCTGCTGTGGCCCTTGTGGGAGATGGTTATGAAGTTTATGCCGGGGTAATTAAGAACATTATTAGGAAAATAAAGGCCAGCACGCTGTTTACCAAGAAACAACCTGCTGTATAAACCCATGATTGATTAGAAAATCGGTATTATATTTGATAATTGAAAGCCAAAAAACAAAAACCATGAAAAATGTATTAATCGCTTTTTTGTCTGTATTGCTAGTAGGTCAAATGGCCATGGCACAGAATTATGCCTTTAAGGTAATGGGCAATAAGGGCGCTAATGAAGTTAAATCGGGAAGTAATTGGGAATCACTCAAAGTAGGAACCCTATTGCAACCGGGTGACGAAATCAAAGTCTCTCCCAATGCATACCTTGCACTTTTGCACTCTAGTGGCAAACCATTAGAATGGAAAGAAGCTGGAACCTACAAAGTTGCTAATCTGGAGGCCAATGTAAAAGCAGGCTCAAGTGTCGTAAATAAATATGCAGACTTCATTCTTAGCAATAACTCAGCTGAAGCCCAAAAAAACAGGTTAAGTGCCACAGGGGCGGTAACCAGAGACCTTAGCGAAGGAAAGATAAAGGTTTTTCTTCCTCCAAATCAGGATGCAGGTTTGTATAACACCCATGCCATTATAAGTTGGCAAGAGGAAGATAAGAATATAAGTCCTTATATGGTGACCTTAACCAATATGTTTGGTGATGAACTAATGAAATTGGAGACAAGTGAACCTTATGTAAGTTTAGATTTGTCAAACCCTCGTTTTGTAAATGAAAATGCAATTCTGATAGCAGTTTATTCTAAAGCCAATCCACGAGTTAAGTCTCAAGAGCATATCTTGAGAAAATTACCAGCTTCTGAATATGCCAGCGTAAAGAAAGGCCTGTCCGAGATTTTGAGTGATCTTGCTGAAGAGACTGCCCTTAATAAGTACTTACTGGCGGGCTTTTATGAAGATAATAAGTTGATTGTAGATGCAATTACCGCCTATAAAGAAGCCATTTCGTTAGCACCTGATGTTCCTACTTATCAGGAAGCTTATGAAGAATTTCTTGTAAGAAACAGGCTGAAATAATTTGATAAAATTGCTTTTGAACCCCGTCTGTCTATAACAGACGGGGTTTTTGTTTTGCTGCCCTGTTACTTACTTTTACTTTGGTCGATAGGTAGATTATCCTATTTTTGTGAACCTTAAAAGTCCTTATTTATGAGCGTATTGGTCAATAAAAATTCCCGCATAATTGTTCAAGGTTTTACCGGTTCCGAAGGCTCTTTCCATGCTGGTCAAATGATAGAGTATGGAACCAACGTAGTTGGCGGGGTAACACCAGGTAAAGGGGGCTCATCACATCTAGGCAAGCCGGTATTCAATACGGTTAAAGAGGCAGTAGATAAAACTAGCGCTGATGTATCTATCATTTTCGTTCCTCCTGCTTTTGCTGCGGATGCCATTATGGAAGCTGCTGATGCAGGGATTAAAGTAATTGTGGCCATCACCGAGGGCATCCCTGTAAAGGATATGATTATGGCCAAGCATTACATCAAAGCAAAGGGGGCAACCTTAGTAGGGCCGAACTGCCCAGGGGTGATTACTCCAGATGAAGCCAAGGTGGGCATCATGCCCGGCTTTGTGTTTAAAAAGGGACGTGTTGGCATTGTGTCTAAATCAGGCACATTGACTTACGAGGCTGCTGATCAAATTGTGAAGGCGGGCTTAGGCGTTTCTACAGCAATTGGAATTGGGGGAGATCCTGTTATCGGTACTTCTACAAAAGATGCCGTTGAGTTATTGATGGGCGACCCGGAAACAGATGGTATTGTCATGATTGGAGAGATTGGGGGAAACTATGAACCTGTAGCTGCCCGCTGGATAAAAGAAAATGGAAACAAGAAACCAGTAGTAGGATTTATTGCCGGACAAACCGCCCCTCCAGGAAGAAGGATGGGCCATGCGGGGGCAATTATTGGCGGTGCTGATGATACCGCTGAAGCCAAGATGAAGGTTATGCGTGATTGCGGTTTACATGTAGTAGATTCTCCAGCCAACATTGGAGAGACTATGCGCAAGGTCTTGGCAAAGTAATTCATCTATATCCGAATCACTTAAAGCAATTCGTTGGCAAGATTTGCCAGTTCAGAACGCTCGCCTTTTTCGAGCGTTACATGAGCATACAGTTCATGATCTTTAATGCGATCAATCAAGTACGACAGCCCGTTGCTTTGTGAATCCAGGTAAGGGGTATCAATTTGGTAGATGTCACCTGTGAAAATAATTTTCGTGTTCTCGCCAGCCCTTGTAATAATGGTTTTCACTTCATGCGGAGTCAGGTTTTGGGCCTCGTCAACAATGAAACAAATATTTGATAAGCTTCTTCCTCTTATATAAGCAAGCGGAGTAATTACAAGCTTCTCATTATTAACCATCTCTGTAATTTTAGAGTACTCCTTGTCAGACTCACCATATTGGTTTTGAATAAACTTCAAGTTGTCCCATAAGGGCTCCATGTAAGGATTCAATTTGGATTTAATGTCACCTGGTAAATAGCCGATGTCTTTGTTACTTAAGGGCACAATGGGCCTTGCAAGATATATCTGTTTAAACTCCCTTTTCTGCTCTAATGATGCAGCCAACGCAATGAGTGTTTTACCTGTACCTGCAACGCCTTGCAAACTCACCAGTCTGATATTCGGATTTAGTAATGCATGAATTGCGAATGCTTGTTCAGCATTTCTGGGCTTAATACCGTAAACTGATCTTTTTTCAACTTGCTCAACAAGCTCGCTTACGGGATTATAATAAGCGAGCACTGATTTTTTGCCGCTTTTAAGAATGAAGTAACTGTTTTTTTGGGGCTTAAAGTTTTTGCTTAATATTTCACTTGGTGGGCAGGTCCCATTTTCATAAAGTTTATTGATCATATCTGGAGAGATATCCTCTAGCACAGATTTGCCTGTATATAATTCCTGAATATTTTTTACTTTTCCAGTAGTATAGTCTTCTGCCTGCAGGCCAAGAGATTTGGCTTTTAACCTAAGGTTAATGTCTTTACTTACCAATATCACCTTACGTCCTTTTTCTTCTTTTTGAAGATGCAAGGCTGCATTTAAAATACGGTGGTCTGGCTTGTGCTCATTAAAAATAATGTTGGCATCTATGCTGCTGTTGGTATCCATCAATACCTTGAAGTTGCCTTTGCCCTTTCCGTTGAGTGGATTCCAGTTATGAAGTAATTGTTCTCTTGCAAGTTTATCAATCAGCCTGATAAACTCCCTGGCTTCAAAATTCTTTGTGTCGTTTCCCTTTTTAAAATTATCAAGTTCTTCAAGAACGGTGATGGGAATCCCTATATCGTGCTCATCAAAATTTAGAATGGAATTATGCTCATATATAATTACTGAAGTATCTAAAACAAAAATCTTTTTTTCTTTCTTAGTTTTTGGCATACTAAAACGATCGGTTAAAATTTAGCGGTAAAAAAATCCGTGAAATAAGCAGAAGATTGTGCGGTCTTGTATTTAATGGAATACAAAAAAATGAAAAGCTGAAAAAATCTATTTTGGCCCGCTTCATCGACAAATCAAGCTTGAAATTATGAAATCGTTTGGCAATTGCAAATACCTTTCTTAGCTTAAAGTCTTTAAACCCAAACTAATATGCTAAAATATTCTACAAAACTATTAATGGTGCCGCTTATGGTACTATGCTTTGTTTTTGTTGCTCAGGCACAAGAACGAAGGGTAACAGGCAAAGTGAGTTCTTCTGATGATGGACTGCCTCTGCCTGGCGTAAACATTATGGTGAAAGGCACATCCACCGGTACAGTTACAGCGGCTGATGGAACCTTCAGTATTAATGTAGTTGGAGAATCTGCCGTGTTGGTGGTTTCTTACATAGGCTATGAAACGCAGGAAGTTTCTGTTGGTAGCAGAACCTCACTGGATATAGCTTTAAGAACAGATGCCAAGCAGCTTAGCGAAGTAATTGTAACGGCCTTTGGTCTTGAACAAGACAAAAAAGCCTTGACATTTGCGGCTCAGGAAGTGGGCGGAAGAGAAATTATGCAATCGCGCGAACAAAACATTGTGGATGCTTTGAATGCGAAGGTTGCAGGTGTTCAGGTTACACGCCAGGGAGGATCTGCCGGTGCGGGCTCCAGTATCCTTATCCGGGGTACTTCTTCGGTATCCGGTAACAATCAACCTTTGTTTGTGGTTGATGGTATTCCGGTGAACAACTCATTCCGGGCAAGTATTGGAACTTCTTCGGGAGTAGATTATTCCAACCGTGCCATTGATATTAACCCGAATGATATAGAAAATATAACGGTACTTAAAGGACCTGCTGCAACTGCCTTATATGGTATTCAGGGAGGTAACGGAGTAATTGTTATTACAACGAAGAAAGGAACCAGGGGAGCTAAAGATTTTACCATCGATGTGTCTACCAACTTTTCTACCGACAGGATAATGAATTACTTCCCTGCACAATTAACGTATAGCCAGGGTGATAATGGTCTTTATAATGGAGGAACTACTTTTAACCATTATGGCGCACCAATATCAACTTTGAGATATGACCCAAGTACAACTTTCGCGAAAGATCCTAATGGTGCTATTGTGGACATGAATCATCCCAATGCCGGACCGAGGCTTCCTGTATATAATAACCAGGAATTATTCTTTCAGAATGGATTTACGAATGATAATCATATTGCCATCTCTACATCCAAAGACAATTCAAATTTTTATTTGTCTCTGGGAAATATGTATCAGCAAGGTATAATGCCAAATAATGATTTCAACAGAACTTCAGTAAACCTATCGGCTGATACCCGCTTAACAAACAAATTTAAAATCGGTGGATCAATTAAATATGCAAATAGCAGGAGCACGAAATTCGGACGTGGAGATAACTTCTCTGATGCCATACAAGGTTTGTACAGAACACCCCCTTCATTTGATAACAGGGTCTTTGCCTATCCAAGTGGAGTGCAAAGAAACTTCAGAGGTGCATTGGATGGCTCTATGCCATTTAGCCCTGATAATCCTTTCTGGACGGTAAATAACAACCCATATACTGATCAGGTTAACAGATTAATTTCTTACCTGCAGGCAGATTACAAGCCAACCGACTGGCTTTCTGTGATGTACAGAGTGGGTTACGATTTTGCGCACGATGACAGAAGGCAAATTTGGGCGCCATCATCAGCAGGGGGAGCAGCAATCTCAGCCAGTGGAGCACAAGGTGGTAGGATAACCGAAGATACTTATGTTGATAAAATTCTTAACTCAGACTTCATTGTAACAGCCACCAAGCAGTTCAATGAAAATTTTCAGGGAAGTATTTTAGTGGGACATAACCTTTTCTCTTCAGCGAGTAGTAGCATTTTTCTTAGTGGCCATAACTTTGCTATACCCGGATTGTTCAACATAGCCAACACACAGGAGAATCCGGTTTTCTTAAAGAATTTTTTCGAGAAGCAGACGCAAGCACTCTACACAAGGGTGAACCTTTCGTATATGAACTCTATCTTTTTTGAAGTTACAGGTAGAAATGAATGGTCATCTACATTACCACAAGCAACCCGTTCATTCCCATACGGAAGTGCTGGTATAGGTATAGTGTTTACAGAATTCCTCAATTTAAATGAAGAGATCTTTTCTTTTGGTAAACTGAAAGCTTCAGCAGCGATTACTGGTAATGATGCACCGCTATACCGTACAGAAACATTTTATAATGTTGGTACTACGGGTACTCGTTACGCAGGTGGTGTTCGCTTCCCTATTGGTGGTGTTGGTGGTGTATTACTTAGTTCTGCCGCAGGTAACAGCAGTCTGAGAGCAGAAACTAACACAACAATAGAATTAGGAACAGACATGCGATTTTTACAAGGCCGCATAGGTTTAGACTTTACTTATTATAAATCATTGAGTAGAGATCAAATCATTGCAGTACCAGTTCCTGCCTCAACCGGATTTACCACACAAGTAATTAACTCTGGTGAAATTGAAAACAGAGGTATAGAAATGGTATTAACCGCAACACCAGTGAAGGCTGGAGATTTTACCTGGGATGTGTTACTAAACTTTACACGTAACAGAAACTATGTAAACTCCTTACCTAATGATGAACCCATAGTAAGCAACGTTTTCGGTGCGAGGATTCAAAGCAGGTTAATACCCGGAGAGCAGTATGGTATTTTTTATGGCAACGCATTCAAGAGAAATGAGAATGGCGATATCCTGATCAATGCAAGTGGTTTTCCTCAGTTTGATCCCGCGGGTCAGCAGGTGGTGGGTAATCCAAATCCTGATTTCTTAATAGGTTTCAGAAACGCATTCGGTTATAAGAATTTGAATCTGTCATTTTTATGGGATATCCGCAAAGGTGGTGACGTAGTAAACGTTACAGCTTTTTGGATGGGTAATGGATCTGGAGTTGCAGAACATACTACCGATAGAAATAAAGTTGTCATCTATAGAGGTATTATTGATAATCCTGGACAAGACAATGACGGACAAGTAAACAACATTCCAGTTGTACTAAATCAAGCGGCTTTCCAGGGTGTTGGTGCTGCATCAGCCATAGGAAGGGAAATGACAGAACGCTGGGTGCAGGATGGCTCTTGGATAAGACTAAGAGATGTAAGCCTGAACTACCAGTTACCGCGAGAAATTGTTGGCAAGCTGGGCATGACACGCGCAAGCATGGGCGTATACGGAAGAAACATTCTTCTCTTCACAAATTATGGTGGTGTTGATCCTGAAACCAATTTGTACGGACCTAATGCAGTGGCAGGAGTTGATGCGTTTACAACGCCAAACATGAGAAGTTATGGTGTCAGTATCAACGCTTCTTTCTAACCTAAAATGTAGAAATTATGAAATTTAGAATAGCAACTTTTATAATGTCTCTCGTCCTGGTCTTCACAGCATGTCAGGATTTTGATGAGATAAACACAAACCCCAACCAGGCAACCGATGCTTCCATACAGGTAATATTTCCTGCGGTAACAGCATCATTTATTTATGGAATAAACGGGGAGTCGGCACAATTTGCCAGTATATTGATGCAGTATCTAACAGGGATACTGGGCGATCAGCAGCAGGTTAACAACTATGCTTTTATTGCTGATATGAGCGATGCAACCTGGAACAGGTTTTATGCCGATTGTTTAATTAACATTAAAACAATTAAAGCAAAATCAACAGAACAAGGTGCATTGCATTATCGTGGGGCGGCTAAAATTATGGAGGCCATCATTTTAGGCTACTCTGTAGATTTGTGGAATGATATTCCGTACAGCACCGCACTGGATTTACAAAATGTAAAACAACCCACTTTCGATTCAGGTGCTTCTATCTATGCAATTGTGCAGCAATTACTGGATGAAGGTATTGCCGATTTGAATGAAGAAAGTACCACAAGCCCGAACAGAAATGATTTTATTTTCCAGGCAAATACAGAAGTGCTTTGGAGGGCTAATTCAAGACCAAGATGGATACAGCTTGCACGCGGAATGAAAGCCAGGTACCATAACCACCTGAGCAAGGTTGATCCGCAGGGATCTGCTACAGCAGCATTGGCCGCAATTGATGCAGGTACTTTTACCGCTAACACACAAGAGCCTCGTCCGGTATTTGGTACAGAATTCGCAGGACCATGGTTCCCATTCTTCAATACAACCTTTGGTGAAAACAATGTAGGCATAAGCCAGCGCATCATCGATTTGTTAAGAGATAGGGTAGCACCAGGTGTCGATGATCCTAGGTTACCATTTTTCGTTAAGCCTGCTACAGGAGGTACATTGTACACTGGGACACCTAATGGTGCGGTTTCTAAACCAGCCGGTGCAGCACTACCCGGAGATTACATCAACAGACAGGCAGCGCCAACTCCTATAATGAACTATAGTGAAGTTAAGTTTATAGAAGCTGAGGCTGCTCTAAGAGCCAATCAACCGCTACGTGCCGCGAATGCATACAATGCTGCAGTTGCGGCTTCTTTGCAGCGTGTAACTGGGACAGCAAGTGCCGTCTATCTTGCTTTATATGGTTCAGAAACAGATGCAACAATTACACTTGAGAAAATTCTGACTGAAAAGCATATTGATATGTTTTTACAGACAGAGGCTTGGGTTGATTGGAGAAGAAGTATCCCTGAGGGGGCTCCGGCTACTGCATCAGGTATACCTGCCCTGGTAGCTTCTCCTTCAAATACTACCAGTGGAGCATTTCCTAGAAGGTACATTTATCCTAACAGGGAAGTGGTAAATAACTCTGATAATGTTCCTCAGGTTACGAACTTGTCTAAGGTATTTTGGGACAGGTAGAAGAGATGGTAGCATTAAACAAAAACATTTGACTTATGAAAAAAATAAATATGAAATGGGCATTGATAGTGATGATGATGTTCTCATTGTCAGCCTGTATATTGGAAGAAGTTGAGCCTGAGTACGATGTTGTTGGAGGGGTTGGGACAATTGCCACCCTAACAGCTTCATCGACTACACCAACTGAAGGACAGACTGTAAACTTCACCATGTTGATTTACTCAGAGCATGTTGATGCCAAAGAGCTAAGAATGAATCGTGTGCAGGGAGCAACAATAACAAATCTTGAAACCAAGACGTATGCTTCATGGAATAGAGAAGGTTCTGTTCAGGAAACATTTGCACTTCAGGTACCTGCTGGTACTGCTGGCACAGCAGTTGTGATTCAGTTTCAATTGGTAAGTGAATCTGATCACTCAGTGACAAGAAATATTACACTGAATGTTCAGCCATAATTAATTGGTCAGTTGACAATTAAAGAAACCCGCTTATTAAGCGGGTTTCTTATTTTAAAACGAACGATGAAGTGAATATTGATCACCTCTTGTGGTAGGTGTTATTTCCAACACATTGGCCAGCACTAAAGTTACCAATCTTCTCGAAGCTTTATACCTGTTCAATTTAGTTAGCGCCCTATAATCCGAAAATGTTATGTGCGGATGCTGTTGTAAGTATTTCATAAGCAGTTCCTCATCTGTACCATAGGTAAATTTGATGTTTTTCTTACTACGTTTTCTTTTGATAATTTCATTTAGTTCATTGCTGGCTTGTAAGGTTTTGTCTTCATGTCGTATGTAAACTTTTTTTAGCCCTTCACTTGAAATGAAAAACTGAGGCTTCCTTCTTCTCTCAGGAATTTCATACTTCAACACAAATCTTTCTGGGGCCACTACCAATACATTTTCTTTATACTCTAATGCTGGCTTGCAGTGTTTTATTATTGCATTATGCAATACGTAAGTTTCTTCTTCAGGAAATTTTAGTCCGGGGATTTCTTTGTCATCATTCACACCAACAAGCAGGGTACCTCCGTAAGTGTTTGCAAAGGCGCACATTTCAGCCACAACCTTTTCGGCATCATTAATTCTTCTCTTAAACTCAAGATGATAGCTTTCTCCGCCCCTAACCAGTGATTTGAGTTCAGTTAATTTTTTCTTATCAAAATCCGCTTCCTCCAGAAATTTCTTCGTCTTCATCATCTCGCTGGGGTAAGCTGAACATACTGCTCAGCAAATCTTTGAATTGTGTACCTGAACTTAAATTTACTTTGCTTAACTGGCTGTATTCTGCCAGTCCATGCAAAGCAAACTCCATTAAAAATACTTTTTCTTCTTTACTTATTTTTTTATGATAAGTATCAATCAATTGAGATAGCGCTGGGACCTTATTAAGCGTAGCCATGAAAACGTCAGATGTAAGGTCGGAAATCAAGTCTAGCGTATTGCCCTCTCCAAACCAATCGGTAATTTTTTTGTACGGACTTTTTTCTTTCTGTTTTCTGAATTTTTCAGGATCGGGAAAGTACTGAATGAACTGTGAGCGTATGGCTTTGCCTACAAGATTTTGCGCTACTATACCCGGACCCTCTTGTTCGCCCTCATATACCAGTTCAACTTTTCCAGTAATTGCAGGGATTACACCAATAAAATCTCCAAGCCTAACCTGGACTTTCTTTTCATTGTTTTTTATGGCTCGTCTCTCAGCCGCTGCAATTAGTGCTTCGTAAGCTGATATGGTTAATCGGGCAGACACTCCACTTTTACTATCAACAAACTCACTTTTCCGTGCTTCAAAAGCAATTTGTTCGATAAGGTCTTTCGCTATTTCGCTTACCGCCACTTGATCTGATTGCTGCTGCTTTAATCTTGCTTCCTGTTGTGTAATTTTTTTACTGGTTTCCAGACTCTTTGGATAGTGCGTGATGATTTGGCTATCGATACGGTCTTTTAGCGGAGTTACAATACTGCCGCGATTTGTGTAGTCTTCAGGGTTGGCTGTGAAAACGAAATGTATATCCAATGGCAAGCGCAGTTTAAACCCTCTGATTTGAATATCGCCTTCCTGAAGAATATTAAACAATGAAACCTGTATCCGTGCTTGCAGATCGGGCAATTCATTTATCACAAAAATGCATCGATTTGATCGTGGAATTAGTCCAAAATGAATCACTCGTTCATCAGAGTAGGGAAGCTTCAAAGCAGCAGCTTTGATTGGGTCAACATCGCCAATCAAATCTGCAATTGAAACATCGGGTGTAGCAAGTTTTTCTGTGTAACGATCTGATCTATGTAACCAAGCAACAGGTGTATCATCGCCCAACTCGCTGATTTTGTCAATTCCAAATCTTGATATGGGATTCAATGGGTCATCATTAAGCTCAGCACCTTCAATAATTGGGATATACTCATCCAGCAAATTTACCATTAGCCGGGCCATTCGTGTTTTGGCCTGACCTCTCAATCCTAATAAATTAATATCATGACCTGCAAGTATGGCCCTTTCTAAATCGGGCACCACAGTTTCTTCATAACCCCATATTCCCTCAAACACAGGCTCCTTTTTTTTGAGTTTATCAATCAGGTTATCTCTTAACTCATCTTTTATGGATTTGACCGGGTATCCAAAAGCTTTAAGTTGCGCAAGTGTTTTGATTTTTTCTTTTACCGACATGTTTAGTTAAACGTATGGGATGAAATTAATAATTCTTTCTTCTGTTTCTCTTGAAATCTTCAAATACCAGATGCCCTAAGCCTTGTAAACTACTGTAGTAGGCGTTGCCATTGTTCACTTTGGTAAACTCTCTCACAAATGACTTGA
>CAZVFM010000058.1:0-13421 GCA_964626095.1 uncultured Roseivirgaceae bacterium
GGCAAATGCGGCAAAAACACCCTCTACTTTTGTTTGTACGTCAAACCTATATTCTGAATCAACTGGAAGAAAGTAAAGTTTGAATGCCGGTTGATCAAGAGAACCCTGAAGAGAACTCAACAAGAGTTTAGCCATGGCTACCGCAAGGAAGAAAAATATAATGGTTTCTGATTCGATGGTATAACCAAAAAATGATCCTAACAAAAAGGCAACACCAACGAAAATACCTCCAACTACAGGAGTAACCAGTAATGAAACCCTTAAGCCAAATTGTGCAATGAGTCGATCAGTTATAAATGTTTGAAACAAGAAACTGAAAATCACAATTGTACCTTCAAATAAAGCAAGGAATTGCGCAATCTGATCTTCATTAAATTGTAAGGTTGTAACATTCAAAAAAGCATAGTCAACAAATTGTACAGCAATAACAGAAACAAGTGCGAATCCGCACATGATAAGGATGTACTTGCTCTTGAAAAATTGTCGATAAGGCAATTGTTCAAGCTGAACCTCATCATTTTTAATTTCCTTGCTTGACTTCCGGAGGTATTTCCTTGACATGTAAATAAATAATACCATTTCGCAAAGAATGCTGGCGATACTTACAAGAAAAAGTTGTTCAACCGACATAAAAGTCAGTAAGAAAGGAATAGAAAAAAATCCAATGATTGTGGCCACCAAGGTACCTGTATCTATATTACCTATAATGGCTTTCGATTGTTTTAAAGTAAAAAGGCGACCGAAAGAGCCCCAGAAAACCAATGTTAGCAGAAAAGTAAAGGGTACAATAAACGTAAATAGAAAGAAGTAAAGTTGCTCAGGAGCCTGTTGCCAAATCACTTCAAATTCTGAAAAACCAATTAATAAAACAATTATACCCAGTGAACCCAAACCAAGTGAAGTAAAAGAAATTCTGGGCTGAAGCCAATTGTAAATAAAGGTGGCAACCAATCCAAAAAAACCACCGACCAATAGGGCAAGAGGAAGGTCGTTTACTTCATCAAAGTCTCTAAGAAAGAGGGTGAGCGCACCTACTTCAAGTGTGGCCAGAAACAGCCCCATAAAAAAACCTATGCCCAAAAGAATGAATACCCGGCCAGCAAGGGCCTCTTCAACACCCAGGAGTTCATAGATTTTCTGTTTCATTAGCAGGATAAAGAAAAGGTAGATACCGCTAAATGTCGAAATTTGTTTGGTAATTTCCTATTCGTAGCTCAAAATATGCCGTGTAGCCTCTGTATCATGAATTCAACGATTTTTTGAAAGTATTCGGTCAAAACGATTTGAAGCTGGTAATTGCTTACAAATAAGGATTATAAGGAACTGAGATGTTATTAAAGTTGTACAACCGTTTATACAGTTATATTTAAATAAATTTAGTTTTTTACTGTACTACAAATGTTGTCCTATCAAGACCGGTATTGCCTGTTTTGGGGTCGTATGCGTAGACAGTGATTTCATAAATACCCTTTTCTCTTACCGTTAATTCGGTCTCAAATTGATTATCAGAGCTCAGTTTCAGGGATTTTCGATTGATTTCCTTGCCCTGATGTTGTACAATGGCCGCTACTTCATATTGATCAGCATCCCAAAGCCCACCCTTTGTAAGGGTACAGCCACACATCATAACGATATGTGCTCGAAGATTTAAGGTAGTGCTTCCATTTTCATTGAGTTTAATAAAACTCTGAGCTCCCGGATCCTGTATATCCACTACAAATCCAGGAATTTCTAAAACAACGCCATCACCCAAAATATGCTTCCCTGGAATTAACCAAACCTGAGTGCTTGCTTTTATGGCCGATTGCCTTTGCCCTAGCGGTGCCAAAACTTCTACGGTACTTAGCACAGGTTTTTCAAGGTAAATGATTGCTTCAAACTTAGCGGTTTGATCATCACTTAATAACTTACCTCGCTCGTGTGCTGTTCGCATGATGAGGTCTGTATTGCCGGTGTTTCCGGTAATTAAACCTTCGGCAAGTAGTTCACCCGTATCAGTATTTCTGATAGTTACTTGGGCTCCACCCATAGAACTGCCAATAAACTTGGCGTCTTTGGCTTGGGCCCGGATAATAACTTTTGTTTCAAGTGCTTGCGATAGTGCTTCAAGTGAAACAAGAAGACTAGCGATCAGTAAAATGTTTTTCATAATTTATGAATTAAGTAATGCATTACTAATAAAATCGTAGGCTTGAATTTCCATATAATTTTTTTCGTTTCCCGCTAAACCAAAGCCAACATGTCCGCCTTCTTTAGGGATTTCGAGAAATACATGCTCATTTACTTTAGCGAGGTCATGCGGATAACAACTTGCAGTTAAAAATGGATCATTGGCCGCATTTAAAATAAGTGTGTTAGTTTTTATATTTGAAATATAATTGTTGGCGCTGGCTTTATCGTAAAAATCCTTTGCACTTTTAAAGCCATGTCGGGGCGCGGTATAGATTTCATCAAACTCTTGAAAATATTTTAGCCTCAATAGGTGAGTCGTATCATAAATCTCAGGGTATTGTAGGGATTTCAATTCAATTTTCTTTCTTAATTTCTTAATAAAGCGGTATCGGTAAAAATTATTTTTTCTTTGATCGAGTAGGGCGGCACTGTCTCCTAAATTACAGGGTACTGAAAATACGGCACTTGCTTTAATGCTATCATGTATTTCATTTCTTTCTCCTAAGTACTTCAAAGTTAGGCTTCCACCCATGCTGAAACCTACCAATGCGATAAAGTGGTATGCATTTAAATGTATGGCATGATTAATTACTTCCTCCAAATCATCAGTTGCGGCATGATGGTACAATCGTGGTGCTTTGTTTATTTCTCCACTGCAACTTCTGCAATTCCAGGCAAGCACATCCCATGCCTGTTCGCTGAAGTACCTGGCCATACCTTTTACGTAGTGTCTTTCAGAGCTCCCCTCTAATCCATGAGAAATAATGACCAGTCGATCGCTTCCCGATTTTATCCAATCTAAATCAAGAAAATCCTGATCAGGTAAATGTATTCTCTCTCTTGTGTACTGAAGTCCTTTTACTTTTCTAAACATGCTTGGTAAAACGGTTTGCATGTGTGGATTGAGCATCCACCAAGATGGCTTGTAATCACTTTTTTCTACTAATGGCATAAATCAGATGGGCCTTCTTATGTCAAAGTAAGAAAGTATTTTTTGCGTTTCGATTTCGAGTATATCTATCACTTCTGGGTCTTTTTCTAAATGGAAGAACATCAGGTTCCATTTGAGACTGTAGGGTGCTTTGGTATCAATGACTATATGGCTGCCATCTGGCTTTGTAAATACGATATACCTTTTGTTAGTGCTTAAGTTGCATATATTATAGGTGTTGAGCGTTTCTTTCGCTACAATTTCATATAAAACGTTATCGTCAACTATGTCGGCAAACTCATGATAACCAAACTGCCTACGCAGTTCATTTAATTGATCCTCACTTGGACCAATGAAGATGGCGCAGTTTTGTCTTAAGTAAAATGTTTCTGTACTGTCAGGATTAACTTCAACTAGATAGGTACTGATATCAAATCCCAAAGCAAATTCTTCTTCAGCAGAGATACCTGTGGACAACTCCTCATTGGTTTTCTCTTCTGTTTCTATTTGTGTTTCCTGATTAGATTTAGAATTACAAGAAAACAACAAAAGGGAAATGAATAAAAAGTACTTAGGGCAAAAGAATACTTGAGTCTCCATAGCTTAAAAATCTGTAGTTATTATTTAATGCTTCATTATAAACCTTTTTCCAATCCTCACCTATAAACGCAGCAACCAACAAAATCAGCGTTGAACCTGGTTGATGAAAGTTAGTGACTAATCCATCGCAAAACCTGAATTGGTAACCAGGAAAAATGAAAATAGAGGTCTCACCGGTAATAAAATCAATTTGGTGTTTATGCATATAATCCAAAACCAATTTTGCAGCTTCTTCACGGCTTAGTTCGGGCAAGTTGTTTTCGTAAGGAAATAACTTTTCAATGTTAAACTCTGCACCTGAGTCACTTTTTAATTTCACCGCCCACCAATAGATACTTTCTAGTGTCCGCATGGCTGTTGTTCCTACCGCAATTACTTTCTTTTGGTTGTTCAGTAGTGCGATAATATTTTCTTTTCGGATAATGATTTGCTCATGATGCATTTCGTGTTGAAGTACATTATCTGTTTTTATTGGCTGAAACGTACCGGCACTTACATGTAAGGTTAGAAATTCCCGGCCAATTCCTTTCTGTTCTAATAATCTTAATACCTCATCAGTAAAGTGTAAACCAGCGGTAGGGGCTGCCACTGCGCCTTTGTGTTTTGCGTACACGGTTTGGTAGCGCTCTTGATCTTCGATTATGGTCTCCCTTTTGATATAGGGTGGAAGTGGAATTTTGCCACTAAGTTGTAAGAGCTCAGCGAAATTCAATTGATCGTTGTTCCAACTGAATTTAACATGATTTTCTTTGCGGTCAATCAAATTTGCAGTAAGTATTGTTCCATCCGCTAATTTTAGTTGAAGCGATGAATCCTCTTTCCATCGCTTTAGATGACCAATGCTACATTTCCATACACAAGGCGATGTAGATGTTACCGCCAATTGATATTGATTATAAGGAGCTATGGGTTCCAATAGAAAGACCTCAATAACAGCACCTGTTGCTTTGCTAAAATGAAGTCGGGCAGGGATAACCCTGGTATCGTTAAAAAATAATTGGGAATCAGCTGGGAGCAATTCTGCTATATCACTGAAGACTTTATGATAAATTTTACCAGAATGGTAATAGAGTAATTTAGATTGGTCTCTGTCGGGCTCAGGATGACTCGCTATCCTTTCTTCAGGCAGGTCATAACTATAATCAGAGAGTTGCAATAATTTCACGGGAGCAATTTGCATTCATTATGCACTTTACTGCAAGTTAAATTCTTTAAATTTCAACTTTATTTAGTTTATGCTGGCAAGCCATACCAAATATGTATTGAATTTCTCATTCGATGCCCGCACTTCGCGTGGAGCCATGCGTGAGAAAGTAGCCTACTACATTAAAATTTGGGATGAACAGAATCCATCACTATTCGGATTGGGTGAGTGCGGCCCTTTACCAAAGCTTAGTCCAGATGACAGGCCTGATTTTGAAAGTTATCTGGAGACAAAAGTTAAGCAGCTAACTCAAGTTAAATTACCGTTAGCAAAAGAAGAGGTATTTGATTGGGTACAAGAGAACATCCCTGCTGAATGGCCTTCTATACGATTTGCTTTCGAAACAGCCTGGCTAGATTATTTCAATGGAGGTATAAGGCATATTTTTCCGGGAAAGTTTACAGAAGGCAAACTTATACCCATTAATGGATTGATATGGATGGGTGCTTTGGAGACCATGCTATTGCAAATCACAGATAAGGTTGATGAAGGTTTTGATTGTATCAAAATTAAAGTTGGCAGCCTTGATTTCGAAAAAGAGTGCGATATTCTTCAATACATGCGAAGAAAATATTATCAGAAGGATTTGGTGATTCGACTAGATGCCAATGGTGCGTTTAAAAATAATGAGGCCATTGAGAAATTGCATGCCTTAGCAAAGTTTAATATCCATTCTATTGAGCAACCCATTAAGGCAGGAGAAGCGTTTATGGCTGAGCTTTGTAAAGTTTCACCCATACCCATTGCTTTAGATGAAGAATTAATTGGTTTAACAGATACTGAGGAAAGGAAGGTTTTGCTTGAGCGGATCAAGCCCGCTTATATCATATTGAAGCCTTCATTATTGGGTGGCTTTGCTGCCTGCAATGAATGGATTCGTTTGGCTGAGGAAAGAAATATAGGTTGGTGGATAACTTCTGCACTTGAATCCAACATTGGGTTGAATGCTATAGCTCAATATACTGCTTTATTCAATAACGAACTTCCGCAAGGCTTGGGCACCGGGATGTTGTACGAAAATAACATACCCTCGCCTCTTAATGTAACCAAGGGATTTCTCAAAATGAATCCTATGAATGATTTTGACTTAAACAGTCTGATTTTTTACTAATTGTCTTATTTTTTATTCAAAATTTTCGATATAAGGGTAGAAAACATACCTGTCACTAAAAATAAATTTAAATTTTATAAAAATATGGGTTTAAATATACCCATAACGCTTAAAATACATACTTTTGCGCCATAACTAACTCAAAAAAACAACCACTTTATGGCATATTTAAGATTTAAGGCGCTTGAGATGCTTTCTCAGCGAAGTAAAGTAAGGGCAGAACTGCCTTCCGGAAAAGTTTCCGATTTTTTTGGTCAGCAGGTATTTGGAAAAGAGCAAATGAAGGCCTTTCTAAGTCCTGCTATTTTTAAAAGAGTAATTAATGCAATTGAAAAAGGAGAGAAGATTGATAATGGAACCGCAGATGCAGTAGCAGTAGCTGCTAAAAGCTGGGCCATGCAGAAGAATGTTACTCACTTTACCCATTGGTTTCAGCCACTTACTGGGGGCACTGCTGAAAAGCACGACAGTTTTTTTGATAGTTTAGAGGGAATTGAACGATTTAAGGGTTCTGAGCTTGTACAACAAGAGCCTGACGCTTCTTCTTTTCCCAGCGGAGGTATTCGCAGTACGTTTGAGGCCAGAGGTTATACCGCATGGGATCCCAGCTCACCTATGTTTATATATGGCCGTACGCTATGCATACCAACTATTTTTGTTTCTTATACTGGAGAAACCCTTGACACCAAGGCACCTTTGTTGAAAGCTTTAAAAGCTGTGGATGAAGCTGCTACCAAAGTTTGTCAGCTTTTCGACAGAGATGTAGAAAGCGTAAAGGCTTCTTTAGGATGTGAACAGGAATATTTTGTCATTGATAAGGCCCTGTTCATGGCTCGTCCCGATTTGATTATGGCGGGGAGAACAGTTTACGGTCATTCCCCGGCAAGAGGTCAACAATTAGAAGACCATTACTTTGCGGCCATTCCTCCTCGGGTGTATGACTTCATGAAAGATTTTGAAATAGAAGCATGGAAGTTGGGTATACCTGTACGTACACGTCACAATGAAGTAGCACCAAGTCAGTTTGAAGTTGCGCCTTTGTTTGAAGAAGTAAACGTAGCGAATGACCATAACCAACTGTTAATGGATATTATGGTGCGCGTTGCCGAGAAGCACGATCTCGTGGTACTCTTCCATGAAAAACCTTTTGCAGGATTGAATGGTAGCGGAAAACACAACAATTGGTCACTGATAACAAATACTGGTACAAATGTTTTTGCTCCTAGCAGCAGTGCAAGAGATAACCTCATGTTTTTGACCTTTTTTGTAAACACGGTTAAGGCGGTACATGAACATGCCGATTTACTGAGGGCTTCTATAGCTACAGCTGGAAATGATTTCAGACTTGGAGCAAATGAAGCACCTCCAGCCATCATGTCGGTATTTATTGGTTCTCAGATGAGTGCGGTATTGGATGAACTGGAGAAGAAAGGAAATGTAAAAATTGAGAAAGGTGATAATATGTATATGAAATTGGGTATTGATCAAATACCTGAGATCATTTTAGATAATACAGATCGTAACCGCACTTCGCCTTTCGCGTTTACCGGAAATAAATTTGAATTCAGGGCAGTTGGATCAAGTGATAACTGTGCTACTGCTATGACAGCGCTTAATGTAATTGTAGCAGATCAACTTAATCTTTTTTATGAAGCAGTTGAAAGGGAAATTGCTAAGGGAGCCGAAAAAAGATTGGCCATTGTTAATGTACTTAGGAAGTACATAAAGGAAAGTAAGTCAATTAGGTTTTCCGGTGACGGGTATTCGGATACTTGGGTTAAAGAAGCCGAAAAGAGAGGTTTATCCAATATCAAAAACACACCAAGAGCAATTGACGCCTACCTTACTGATAAGTCAGTAAAACTGTTTGAAAGAACCAAAGTATACAGCCGTAAGGAAATTGAAGCAAGGCAGGAGATAAAACTTGAATCCTATATTAAGAAGGTTCAAATAGAGTCAAGGGTAATGGGTGATATCGCTGTAAACCATATCATTCCAACAGCCATTGCCTATCAGAATAAATTGATTCAAAATGCCAATGGCTTAAAAGGTTTGGATATTGATAATAAGGCGGTAACCGCTACCATTAAGGTTATCTCAAAACATATTGAAACCATAAAATCTGGAGTTTATGAAATGCTGGAGGAACGAAAGCGTATTAACAAAATCACTGACACGCATAAAAAAGCCTTGGCATATTGTGATGACGTGAAAGAGAAGTATTTCGATAAAATACGCGATGCGGTTGATGAGTTGGAGTTGTTGATTGACGATGAAGACTGGCCATTGGTAAAATACAGGGAGATGTTGTTTTTACGCTAGATACCTTCCTAGCCCTATCATTTTGAATGGCGACATAATTTCTTTAATTAGGTCGCCATTTTTTTTGTATTTTGCTTTTTCAAACTCAAATCAAAATGAAAAAACAACTTATTTTATTGTTATTAATTGTACCGGTAATTTCTTATGCACAGAAAGATCCGGTAAAAGAAATCAATACCGTCATTCAATTTAAAGAGGGTAAGGCACAACTGGAATTTTTAGCTGCTGACGAAATGAGGGGAAGAGACACCGGTAGCCCTGAGAGCGATATTGCTGCAAACTACCTTGCTTCGCATTTTGCCTCTTTAGGATTGAAACAAGCTCCCGGAGCGAATGGATATTTTCAATTTGTGCCTTTTGATAATAGCACTCCTTCAACTGAAGGCACAGTAAGTTTAGCAGGTCAGCAATATACTTTGCGTAACGATTTTGTGGTTATGGATGCAATAAAAAAGGAAATTGAAGCTGAGTTTGTATACGTGGGTTATGGTACCGATGAAGAGCTGGAGCAAGCAGGCATCAATGGAAAAGTAGTTATTGCGCTTACAGGCTATCCGGGACAAACGGCACCAATGGATATGGTAAATGCACGTAATCAAAAACAAAATAAAGCCTCATCATTAGGCGCACTTGCGTTAATTGAATCACTCGCAACACAGGCTATGCCCTGGCCCGTACTTTCAAACTACTTCTCCCGGTCAAGATTGGAATTAGGAAAGGATGAAAACGAAGGAAGCATTACTCATTTATGGATGAAACAAATGTCGGAAGAGACTTTAAATACACTTAAAGAGAATAAGGGAGGTAAAATCACAATATCAATCAAGGGCGGAGGCACAAAAAAAATATCTGGTCGTAATGTGATTGCATGGGTAGAAGGCACCGATCCTAAATTGAAAGATGAATTTCTATTGCTATCTTCTCACTATGATCATGTGGGAGTTACTTTCAGAGGTTCTGATCAGGACTCTATTTATAATGGCGCGCGCGATAATGGCATTGGTACTGTAGCAATGATGCAGGCAGCAAAATATTTTTCAAAATTCCCGCCCAAGCGTTCAGTAATTTTTCTTGCAGTAACAGGAGAGGAGAAAGGTTTATTGGGTAGCCGATGGTATGCAGAGAACCCACTTGTACCTCATGAGAAAGTTATTTTTAATTTTAATTGTGATGGCGCAGGCTATAATGACATTTCGGCCGCAACAGTAATTGGTTTAGAGCGAACTACTGCTGAGCAACAGATAATTAAAGGTTGTGAACCATTTGGTTTAACCGCAGGAAAAGACCCTGTACCAGAACAGAATCTTTTTGATCGTTCGGATAATGTGAATTTTGCTGTGAGAGGCATACCGGCAATAACTTTTTCCACCGGCCTAACACATGGCTTTAATGATGAGATAGCCAAGTATTATCATCAGGCTGCGGATGAGACTTCAACCCTGGATTTTGAATACTTAACTAAGTTTTTTAAGGCTTATACCTACAGTTCATTATTAATAGCGAATATGCCCCAGGCGCCTTTTTGGATGTCAGGCGATAAATATGAAGCTGTTGGCAAGGAATTATATAAAAAATAAACAGCTCAATAAATAGACTGAAAATAAAAAAGGGATGAATCGTTCATCCTTTTTTTGTTAATACCTTAATTCATTACAAACCATTTAAAATACTTTTGTATCGCTTAGTATCATGGATAAGTTGAATGGCTTCTTTTACCTCAGTATCGTATTTAAAATTACTCTCCACAGAGCCTCTTTCAAGATAGTACCTGGATGCTATTTCGTCTTCCAATAATGCTTTAATTTCTTCTTTATTTAAGATTAAGTCATTCTTTTTATAATCACTCATCTTTTGGTTAAGCTGTTCGAATTGTCCTTTTAAGTCTTTATAATAATTTTCATTTTTCGCACTTGCTTCTATTAACTGAATACTTCTTTCTATCTCCGATTGATAGGCATAGCCCTTTTTCTTTGCCCAGTTTACAAATTCATTATACTCCTGGTCTGTCAGACTGAAATCTCTTGCAGGGGGTATGCTTGCGTGCTTATAGGCATATATGGTTGCATAATCGAAGAGTAATCGTTGATTAAATAATGCAATGCTAACGTCCGCAGTGGTTCTGCCTTCCAGACTTATATCAGGTTCAATGCCTCCACCATCAAAAACTTTCCTTCCATTCTTTGTTTTGAATTCGTTTTTTAACGAATCAGGAACGTACAACACACTCCCATCTTCAGCGCGGTGACTATAATCTAAGGCCTGAATACAACGTCCGCTGGGGGTATAATACTTAGCAGTGGTAACTTTTAATTGAGAGTTATAAGAAAGGGGTCTGCTGACCTGCACGAGTCCTTTTCCGAAGGAACGTTGTCCTATAACTACACCTCTGTCATAATCTTGTAAAGTACCTGCAACAATTTCTGAAGCCGAAGCGCTGCCACTATTGATCAGCACAACCACGGGAATTTCGGTATCAATTGGTGAGTTAAGTGTTTTATAACTCAAATTGTTTTCTGCGATTTTTCCTTTCGTACTTACAACTTCTTTTCCTTTGGGTAAGAATACATTTGAAACATTAACAGCCTCCATCAACAATCCACCGGGGTTGTCTCTTAAATCAAGCACAATACCTTTAGCACCTTGTTCAATTAGTTTTACAATGGCATTTTTTACTTCTTTACCTGCATCGGGGGTAAAATCAGTTAGTTTAACGAAACCGGTATTGTTGCTTAGCATTCCAGAGAATGGAACATTGCTTACTTTAATTTTTGCCCTGGTGAAATTTAAGGTAATGGGTTGTTCTTCTCCATACCGCAATACTTTTAGTTCAACAGGCGTGCCTACCTGACCTTTCATTAGCTGATTAGCTTCTTCGCGACTTAAAACCGTAAGGTCAATGCCGTCAATAGCAACTACCTCATCACCGATTTTCAAACCGTTTTGCTGAGCAGGGAAGCCCTCCATAATCATACTTACAAAAGTTCGTTCCCCAAAATCCTGAGTCATTGCGCCTATGCCACCGTATTGTCCGGTGTTCATGGTGCGATAATCCTCTACCATATCTTCTGGGATATAATTGGTATAAGGATCAAGACTAAGCAACATGGCATCTATACCAGTTTTGATAAGTTTATTGGGGTTAACATCATCAACATAGAAGGTATTGACTTCTTTAAAGACGGACGCGAAAATGTCGAGGTTTTTAGAAATTTCGAAGAAGCGTTCTCCTGGGTCAGAAAAGCTAAATGCCACTAACACGATAACCAACGCTGCAATCGACCTGAAGAGAATTTTTATTTTCATAGCTGCAATTTAAACCTTTCAACGAAAAGCCTACAGGCTTGTTTAATCTAATTGAAAACCGGCCATAATCGTTCCCGGGCGGTGAATTTTTAAATTAATTTTAAAAGACCAGTCTACTGAACATTTGGTAGGTATTACTGGCAAATTCCGGCAGCTTGCTGTATTCATCCAATGGCAGCATACGGGTAACTTTTAATGTCTTCTTTTCCCGAATAATATTTTTAATACCCTTTAGATTAATGACATCAAGTAACTGATAATTATCTTCATCTAAATGGTATTTCCATGGATCATCATTAATGCCAACATACACACCAAGTTGTGTCAAACTTTCGATTCTGGTTTCTATGGTAGTTCTGTTTGCCTCAAGAAATTCACCGCTTAACTGAAGTGTACAGCTAAAAAAATTACCCCACCAAAACATTGTTCTGAACGCAAAGGTATTTTCATCACTGAAAAGTCTTGGATAGTCTAACATGAGGTAGGGCAGACCTAAGTAATTTTCGCCCTTTGATATTTTACCAGTTTTCAAAAACGTACCGGGAGGATAAGCAGCATCTTTGTCACGAATCAGTCGGACCAATTCTTTTTCTGTCTCGCCAAGAATATTTTGTATTTTTTTTGTGGCCGATGCTTTGGTTAGTAGAAATTCCTTATCGGTAATACACAACAATTCTTCTTTATTCAGCTGAGGAAGTTCCTCCATGTTAGAATTTATCGGGTGTTTGTATGATTTTCAATACCAGTTCGTGCGGATCTCCATCTGCATCCAGTAACTGAAGTTTAACGATGGGATTATCAGTTTCAGTATTGGTTTCAATATTTATTACCTGATTATTTCTGAATTTTTTGTTTAGTTGATCGTGTAGCTCGTGAATAATTTTAGCCATCTCTACTTCAAGTTCGCTAGGGTTATAGGATGTTGTTTTCATTTGATTGGGGTTAATCTGAATTACTGCCAGCGTATAAGTGCCGAAGCCCAGGTAAAACCGCTACCAAAAGCCGCTAAACAAATGATATCATCTTTTTTTATTTTGCCTTCGGCCCATGCCTCACTCATGGCGATAGGAATAGAGGCAGCAGTGGTATTGCCATAGCGCATAATGTTATTATACACCTGATCATCTTTTAGTGCAAGCTTCTCTTGTATGTACTGACTTATACGAAGGTTGGCCTGATGGGGCACCAATAAATTAATATCTTCCTTGTTAAGTTTATTGGCAGCCAAAGCTTCTTTTATTACTTCCATAAATCGCACTACAGCATGTTTGAATACCTGGTTGCCATTCATGTGTACTTTATAGTTTGTAGTATCCAGTATTTGTTCGGGTTGGCGTTCTTCTCTTGGTCTTGAACTGCCGGGATCTTTTACGTATAACTCTTCTGCAAAGCGACCATCTGAATGCAAATGGGTGGAGAGAATCCCTGGCTTTTCAGAAGGTTGTAGTATGGCCGCGCCTGCGCCATCAGCAAATATCACGGCAGTATTTCTTCCACGTGTACTCAAATCGATGGCTGTCGATTGTATCTCAGCTCCAACAACCAATATTGTTTTGTACATGCCTGATTTAATAAATTGATCTGCAACAGATAAGGCATATATAAAGCCTGAGCAGGCATTGCGCAGATCCAATGCGCCAATACTTTCCAATCCCAATTCTCTTTGTAACAATACGCCTGAGCCTGGGAAAAAATAATCTGGTGTAATGGTGGCGAATACAATAAAATCTATGTCTTTTTCTTGCAGTCCGGCTCGTTCCAAAGCCATACGACTTGCC